>NZ_JAPDBP010000025.1:0-65869 GCF_027705305.1 Aeromonas sp. QDB17 | reverse complement strand
AACACAATGATGGGATACCGCCAGCAGAGGCCGAAAATCGGCTTAACTGTGTGTCCGGATTTAGTTGACCACTACATTCATCTAGCTCCATGAGATAAATTTCTGGCTTCCATCCGTCAATTTTTGGGAGTGCGGCAATTAAGGCACCCAAGTTCCGGCAGTTAGTTTCATACTCAGGATTTTCACCGAAGGCTATACCACTTGGTATTGCAGCTTCGATCTCAGACAGCAGCTTCTCGGCTTTATCAAGGTTTGCCTCTGCGGCTTCAAAGTGCCGAAGTGCCGAATTTAATGGGCTTTCAGACATTCAATCCCCCATAAAAAAATCAACATAACAACTTAACACCTAATTAGGCGGTAATCCGCCACCTATCCAGAAGTGGCGTTGATCCGATTAGCGTGCCATTTCCCCTAGGCCCGCGTATTGAAGCGCCCCACAGATTTAACCAAAAGTCTTTTCAGACCGATTTGGCGAGCAACTCATCGAGCAGCCGGGTCGGTAGGATACGACGAAGCCAAGCAAACAGTCGGGTCGGGAAGGTAACAGGGTATCGTGCCTTGGGGTGGCGGCTAGACAGGGCATGAACCAGAGGAGGAACACAGGCTTCGGCTGGTAAGGTGAACGGGCCGCTCGGCCCCTCTTTTTCCAGTCGGGTTAGGGTCTGGTGATAGGCGCTTTGATGGCGGCTCTGAGCCGGATCAATATGGCGTAGGAAGGCGACGCGGGAATTGGCGCGAAAGCGGGTGTCGATGGGGCCGGGTTCGATCAGGCTTATATGCACACCAGTGCCAGCAAGCTCTAGGCGTAAGGTGTCGGTGTAGCCCTCTAGAGCGAACTTGCTGGCATTGTAGGCCCCGCGATACTTCATGGCTACCAGCCCCAGAACAGAGCTGTTCTGTATGATGCGCCCCTCTCCAACTTCCAGCATACTCGGCAACACCAAGCGGATCAGGTGGTGCAAGCCAAATAGATTGGTTTCCAACTGCTCACGAAACGCCTTAGTCGGTAAGTCTTCGAGAGCACCCGGTTGCCCATAGCCAGAATTGTTGAAGAGACCGTACAGCCGTCCCCCGGCCAGCGCCAGTGCCTCGGCGGCGCCCTGCTCTATGCTGGCCTCATCGGCCAGATCCAGCCGGACTGCGAGCAGCCCCTGCTGCCGCAACAGCGCGACATCCTCGGCTTTGCGGGCAGAGGAGATCACGATGAAGCCGTGGGCACCGAGCGCCTTGGCAGCGGCGAGGCCTATGCCGCTGGAACAGCCGGTGATAAGAACGTAGCGATTGGACATGTTGCATCCTTGGAGATTGAGCTATCAAGGTAACGCAAGTAACACTAATAAGCACCATTGGGATTCGTTAAGCGCTCCAAGCCATCTCAGAGAGAACGAGTCAACAAACAACCTGTGACAATGTCACTATGGCTGGCCGTAGGCGCCGTTGTTGAACAGCCCGTAGAGGCGCCCCTCGGCCAGGGCCAGCGCCTCTGCCGCCCCTCGCTCTATGCTGGCGCTGTCCGCCAGATCCAGTTGCACCGCCAACAGACCCTGCTGCTGTAGCAGGGCCACATCCTCGCCCTTGCGGGCGGAAGCGATGACGGTGAAGCCCCGGGCGCCGAGCGTTCTTGCGGCGGCGAGGCCGATGCCGCTGGAGCAGCCGGTGACGAGCACGAAGGGATGGGGCATGAGCATGGTCCTGATTGACGGCCGGCAGGTGGCCCGAAGTTGGCATGGTAGCGTGGTGCCACCAAAAACAAAACCGGGCCAGAGGCCCGGTTTTCGGTCACGTCAGATGCCTGATTACATGATGGTGAACGGCATGATGATGTGGAACTTGACGTCATGCTCGGAGCTGAACATGTTCGGGTAGTACCAGCTGCCCTTGTCGTCCTGTTCGTTGTTGTAGTCGGTGTAGTGCAGCTTGAACAGGGTGCCCTTCAGCTTGCCGTCCTGCACTGTGTACATGACGTCGAAGTTGGCTGCCCACTCTTTGCCACCTTCCAGGGACTTGTCGCCGTTGTTGGCATCCCAGCCGTAGGCACCGGAGACACCCACGCCCCAGCCCGGTGCACCCACCAGATCATCCAGGGAACGAGTCACGCCGAAGAACAGGGCCTTCTCGTCGTTGTGGTTCCAGTCGGAGCGGGAATCCCACCAGATTTCGTTCGCGCCCTGGGAGTTGCCGTAGCCGCGGGTCAGACGGGGCAGGTAGTTGCCCAGATCCCCTTCAGCCTTGGTCCACAGGCCTTCCAGACGGAAGCCATAGGGACCGGCTGCCCAGCTGGCGGTCAGGGCTTGTTGCCAGGCCAGGCCGTCATAGTCGCTGTTCTCGGTGTCGGAACCGTAGAACTGGTAGCTGGTGTTCAGGCCACCCAGTACGTCGAACTTGTGGGCCAGCTTGAAGTGGTAGCTGTCCATGTAGCCTTCGGACTGACCGAAGCCGGCGGTGACGGCAGTGCCGTTCTCGAAGGTGTAGCGAGCGGCCAGACCGTGGATGTAGTCGATCTTGTTCGCATCGGTGAAGGGATCGCTGGCATAGGGGCTGCTCTTGGAGAAGCCGGTGGTGTTCTTGAACCAGGGAGCCTTGTACTCGTCGGCGATGGCGTAGGTCAGGTAGAGGCCGCCGAAGGTGCCTTCGATCTGGCCACCACGGTAGGTACCGGGTTGATAGGACCAGTTGACGCCGAGGATGCCGGGGACATAGAGCTGGGTGTAACCACCCTTGGCGGTGACGGCGTCACCGAACTTGAATTTCAGGGCGGCGTTGGAGAGGCTGAAGCCGTTCTCGGGAACGCCGTCACCACCTGAACCCCACTTGTCGCCCCAGAAGGAGAACTCGTTCTCTTCGTTGACGCCATTGCTCTCGTCAACGGCCAGGTCGTAGGCACCGAAGCCACCCACGTCGACGCCGACCACACCCCATGCATAGCCGGAGTTGAAGTTCAGGGCTGCCTGGGTGGTGGCATGGCTCAGGTTGGAGTGGTATTTGCCATCCTGACCCGGACCGGCCTGGACGCGATCACGCTCACGCTGGAAGTAGAACAGGCCACCGGTGAGCTTGCCTTCGTCGATGAAGGCACTGTAGGACTTGCCGTATTCCGGGCTCATCATGTCTTGAGCGGCGAACGCCATGCCGGGTGCGACCAGTGCCGCGACCACGGCAGCACTCAACGCGGCGCGCTTGAAGATCACTTTTTCCATTTGTTATTGCTCCTGATTTTATGGACTTAGCTTTTTATCCGGCAGCCGGGTAGGCACCCGCCGCTCGGTATTGGCATTGCAATCAACACCCCGAAGGGCAAAAAAATGGTTCTCTGTCGTGCCCTTGTGCCTGATGCCTTGGCGCATCGGTCGGGGCTATCTGCATCGTTACAGTCGTTATTTTTTGGCTGTCGATCCTTGGCGATCTGACATCACCAAGAGTACGTTCGCGGTGCGAAATATCAATGTAAAGTTCCCGGCAAGTTTCAAAAATATGACCGAGTGCAAATAATCATGATTCTTGGTGTGGGCACTCCCAGGCCACTCATGTCGGCAATGACAGCGCTTTCATGGTGATTTCACCGTTCTCCTGCGCAGATCTTGCCGTCAAGGCAGAACTTTCTTTGTTAACCCGGTGGCAACATATAATTTTGTATCACAAAAAAAGATGAGTCCGGCGGGATGCCCACTGTCGTGAGCGTGAGCCGTTGCCCCGACAGACAGGGGGACCAGAGATGTGAAAGGGGTGAGGGAGCCTGTGACTGAATGGATGAGGCAACCCGTCATCGCCCGTGAAGACGTGACGGGAGCATCAAGAGAAGGGTTGCGGCAAGGCCGTACCGCGGGGAGATTGACAGGGAGCGCGCCCCGGGTCTGGTGCGAGCCAGACCCGGGGGTTATCAGGCCTGGCTCAGGATCCGGGGGATCTGCTGGGCCTGGTGGTGTATGTGCTCCGAGACCTGTACCGAGAGACGACTGCCCTGGCGGGCGTGCTGGCTGATGCGACCGATGAGGGCGGCGAAGCTCGCCAGCCTGTGTTCCTGGCTCTTGGCATTGTCGGCGCCCTGCAGGGCGATGACGGCGGTGCTGCGCGCCATCTCCCGCACCGTCAGGGTGGTCTGGCGCAGCTGCTCCGCCTGCTGGCGCTGCTCGGCGGCCTCTGCGGTGATGCGGGCCAGCACGGTGGCGAGCTGATCCCCCGCCTGGGTGAGGCTGGCAAGGATCTCGGTGATCTGGCCGAGGGAGCGCTGGGTGTCGGCGGAGAGGTGGCGCACCTCGTCGGCTACCACCGCGAAGCCGCGTCCCTGCTCCCCGGCCCTGGCCGCCTCGATGGCGGCGTTGAGGGCCAGCAGGTTGGTCTGCTGGGAGATGTGGCCGATGACGTCGACGATGGCGGTCACGTCCTCCACCGAGCGGGTCAGCTGGGCCAGGGCGCCGCTGCTCTCGTCGATGGCGAGCCCGGTCTGGGCGGTAGCCGTCAGCATGCCCCCGACCAGCCGCTCGCTCTGGCTCATGGAGTGTTCATTGTGCTGGGCGTGCTGGGCGATTTCGGCGGCGACCTGGTGCACCTCGCTGGCGAGCTGGTTGAGCTCCTGCATCATGGTGTCGCTCTCGTCCACCGCCTGCTCCGTGGTGCGGGTGCTGTGATGGATCTCCTGCACCTGGTTGACCATCCCTTGCAGACTTTGCGACACCGCCGATAGCTGGCCCTCTTTCTGCTGCTGATCCTGTTGCAGGCGCCGTATCAGGCGGTTGTAGCTCGCGACGATGTCCGCCAGCTCGTTGCGCTCGCGCCCCGGGGTCAGCAGCTGGGCCTGACCCGTGGCGTCGAGCTGCAGGAAGGCTGCCCGCAGTTGCAGCAGGGGCCTGACCAGCCAGCGACGCTGCACCAGGGCGAACAGCAGGGCCACCACGACCAGGCAGAGCGCCAGCACGCCGAGTACGGTGGCCAGCTCCCGGTTCATGGTCTGACGGGCGGCGGCGAGTTGTTCACCCAATTGCTCCCCCGCTTGCAGCAGCTGGGTGATGTCCTGCTGCACCATCTGACGAGCGGCCTGCTGCTGTTGCAGCGCCTTGCGGCTGTTTTCCAGCTCCTGGGGATAGCGCTTGAGCAGGGAGGTCAGCTCGGCTTTGGGCTGATCCCCGAGCTCCTTGCGTATCGGCTCTCCCAGGGTGAATTCGTCGGCCGGTGCCTCCTCGAAAAGTGCCAGGCTCGGCAGGGCGGCCAGGGAGTCTGCCTGCTTTTGCAGGGCAGCCAGCTCGAATTGCAGCCCTTCGAGGCGCTTGGCGCTCGCCTGCTCCATGTAGTTCTGGCGCTGGTGGGCGAGGGAGGGGAGGGCGGTCAGGATGTCGGCCGCCCCCTGGCGATACTGCTCGGCAAGGGCCGGATCCCGCCCGGCGGCAGCCCCCTGCTGGCCGTAACGGAGCAAGGCTTTGGCCTGGGTGGTCAACTCGTTCTCGGCATTTTGCAGCAACCACTGGCTGTTGCCGGAGAGCTTGCCCGCCGCCAGATAGTCGCCGTCAATGCGGGTTTTCATCTGCTCAAGCCGGGCGTTTAGCGGCTGGGTCTGGGGATCCTCCAGGCGGGACAGCAGGGCCAGCGCCTGCTGGCGCACTCCCTGTGCCTGGGCCAGCAGCAGGGGATCCCCGCTGCCGAGATAGTCGCGAAGCGCTCCCTGCAACGGACCGCTCAGTTGCTGTTGCAGGCGCTCCTGCAGACGCTGGGCCTGGGCCGAGTGGTTGAATTGTTGCCAGCCATGATAGAGCGCGGTGGCCTGGACACCGGCCACCAGCAGCAAGACGAGGGAAGAGAGGGAGGCAAAATGGGCAATTTTCACATCAGATTCCTGCTTGAATCACGCAATGGGCGCGAGCTTAATCAGGTCTGATGGCGTTTTTATGACAGTGGCCGTGCCAGCTCCCGTTGACTTGGGCTCTTCACCAGCAGGCCGAGCAGGGCGCCGCCCATGATGAGCCCCCCCGCCAGCAGATGGCGCGGGGTGAGCGCCTCGCCGTTGAGCCAGACCAGCAGCAGGGTGCTCAGCAAGGGAGTGAGGTAGGCGAGCGCGCCGATGCGGCGCGGATCCCCGTCCCGCAGTGCCAGATACCAGGTGACGAAAGCCGCCCCCATGGGGCCGAGGGCGAGCCCGGCGATGAGCAGCCAGTCCCCCTGGGGGATCCGGGCGAATGGCAAGGGGCCTTCCAGCATCCATGCCAGCAGCAGGGCCAGGAGCCCTGCGGGCAGGCAGGCGGCGGCCGTGACCACGGCGGGAGCGGGAGGCAGGCGGCGGGAGAGCACGGAATAGGCGCCCCAGACGATGGCGGCGCCGAGGGCCAGCAGGTAGCCGGGCAGATGGGCCTGTTGCAGTTGCAGGTGACCATCGACCATCACCAGCACCGATCCCGCGAGACCCAGGGCCCCGGCCAGCAGATGGTGCAGGCTCAGGGGATGACCCGGCAGCAGCAAGGGGGTGAACAGGATGATGCACAGCGGCCAGAGGTAGTTGATGAGGTTTGCCTCCAGCACGGGGGCGTGGCGAAAGCTCATGAACAGCAGCAGGTGATAGAGCAGCAGGGCGGTGATGGTCACCAGCCAGGTGAGGGGGCTGGCGCGCCACTGGCGCCAGAATGGCAGGGTGCCCGCCCCGCAGAACAGCAGCACCAGCCCGACCAGCACCAGCGGCGAGACGCTGGTGATCCGGGAGGTGAGCGCGGCGAGGGAGGCCCACAACAAGATGGTGAGCAGGGCAAAACCGGTGGACTTGTCCCACCAGGAAGACGCTGGCATCCAACACTCCTTTGCAAGATGAATGAACGAAAAAGAGGGCCAGTCTAGCAGACTGGCCCTCGTCACACAGCGGTGCCGTGACGGCGCGAGTTATGACTCCCGGCTCGGGACGGCCCCTGCCGCCGGAGCCAGGGACTGCCCCTTGACGTACCAGACGATGAGGGCCAGCACCAGCAGCGGCAGCACGGGGTCGAACCAGGTGCCGCCGGAGCCGAACAGCAGGTTCAGCAGGGCGACGCCGGTACCGCCGATGGCCCAGGCGATGGTGGTCGGGATGGACCAGACGATCATCTGCTGCTTGACGTCGGAGATCCCCATCATGCGGTTGACCACCCAGAACAGGCTGTCGTTGAAGTAACCGAAGAAGAGCGACCCCATGGTGGCGGCCTGGGCGGCCAGCAGCATGTTGACCCCGGGGATCTGCGCCAGGATGGGGGCGGAGATGGAGGCCGCCGTCACCATGGCCACGGTGCCGGATCCCTGGATGAGGCGCACCAGGGTCGCCACGATGAAGGGGATCAGGATGGGGGAGATGGGCAATTGGGCGATCTGCTCGGCCAGTTGCTGACCCGCGCCACTGTCGCGCAGCACGGCCCCCAGCGCCCCGCCGGCACCGGTCACCAGCAAGATGATGCCGGCGGATTGCAGCCCCTCTTCCAGGCGGGCGGCGGTGGCGTGCCTGTCCATGTGCGGGACCAGGGTATAGACCGCCAGCAGCACGCTGATGGCCAGCGCGATGATGGGGGTGCCGATGAAGTTGATGCCCTGCACCAGGGGGTTCGCCATCAGGCCGTCCATGCCCTCCAGGGTGGCCAGAGTGGTGAAGATGGCCTTGACGAAGATGAGCACGATGGGCACCAGGATCGGCAGCAGCGACAGGGTCAGGCTCGGCAGGGTCTTGCCCTCCTTCTCCTTGAGGTACTGCTCATAGGTGGCTTGCAGCTCGTCCGGGGTCTGGGCGGCCTGGGCACCGAACTCGGGGTACTTCTTGTCGAGCCACTGGGCGTAGAAGACGATGCCGAGCACGCAGGGGATGGCCAGGGCCATGCCGGTCAGCAGCATGGCGCCGATGTCCACGCCAAACAGGCCGGCAACCCCCAGCGGGCCCGGGGTCGGCGGCACGGTATGGTGGGTTACCACCAGGCCGCCCGCGAGTGCCACCCCCAGGGTGAGCAGGGAGCGCTTGCCGCTTTTCGCCAGCGCCTTGGCCACCGGATAGAGGATGACGAAGGCGGAATCCACGAAGATGGGGATGCTGACGATGTAGCCCGTGATGGCCAGGGCCCACTCCTCGCGGCGCTTGCCGAGCCACTTGATGAAGCTGTAGGCGATCTGTTCGGCGGCGCCGGAGACCTCAAGCAGGCGACCCATCATGACCCCGAGGCCGATGACGATGCCGATGCTGCCGAGGGTGGAGCCAAAGCCCTGGGTGATCACGGTGAGGGTCTTGTCGATGCTCATGCCGCCGGTGATCCCGGCGATGCAGGCCGCCGCCAGCATGGCGATCAGGGCGTGCACCCGGGTGCGGATGACCAGGAACACCAGCACGAAGACCGCGATGATGAGACCGATGATGGGGGTTGGGATGTCGCTCATGATGCCTCCTGCATGTCATGGGTGATGAAACTGTCGATGATGTCGGCAAACGTCCTGTCTGCCGCGAAGCCGAGGGCGCTGGCCCGCTGGTTGTCGATGCGTCCCGGCCAGCTCGCCACGATGCGCTCGATGGCCGGATCGGCGGCAAACTGCACCCGATCCCGGGCCGCCTGGCCACCGGCCCGGGCGAGGGCCTCCAGCATCTCGCCGACGGTCACGCTGATGCCGGGCAGGTTGATGCTGCGGGCGTCACCGGTGGCGGGAAGCCTGGCCGCCAGCAGGAAGTTCGCGACCACGGTGGCGGGGCTGGAGAGCCACAGACGCAGATCCGGGCTCACCGGGCAGATGGCGCTCTCCCCTTGCAGCGGCTCGCGGATGATGCTGCTGACAAAGGAGGAGGCGGCGCGGTTCGGCTTGCCCGGCCGCACGCAGATGGTGGGCAGGCGCAATACCAGACCGTCGACGAAGCCCTTGCGGCTGTAGTCGTTGACCAGCAGCTCTCCCATGGCCTTCTGGGCGCCGTAGGAGGAGGTGGGGGTCAGGGCGGTACCGTCATTCACCAGCTCCGGCAGCGGGCCGCCATAGACGGCGAGCGAGCTGGTGAAGACGAAGCGGATGCCCGGCCGGGCATGGCGGCACGCCTCCAGCAGGGTGCGGGTGGTGTCCAGGTTGACCTGCCAGCCCAGATCGAAGTCCTGCTCCGCGTGGCTGCTGACGATGGCGGCCAGGTGGTAGACCACGGCGGTCCGCTCGCTGATGAGGGACTCGGCGACACCGGGTTCGGTGAGGTCGGCCCGCAGACAGCGAACCCTGGGGTCCGGTAGGGGGGATTGCGGCTGCTGGATGTCCACCAGCAGCAGCTCGGTGAAGGGGTGGGGGCCTTGCAGCAGGGCCCGGGCCAGTTTCTGGCCCAGGAAGCCACCGCCGCCGGTGATGATGATCTGCATCTTGTTATCCTCAGACTCGTTCATGTTCAGGGTCGTTATTGTTGTGTCAGCCAGGCCAGCCCTTCCCGGGTGCCGGCTCTGGGGTTGTACTCGCAGCCAATCCAGTCGTGGTAGCCCGCCTGCGCCAGCACCTTGAACAGGTGGGGGTAGGCGATCTCCCCTTCGTCCGGCTCGTGGCGATCCGGCACCGAGGCGATCTGGACGTGGCCGATGGCCGGGCCCAGCTTGCCGATGAGACGGGTGAGATCCCCGTCCATGATCTGGGCGTGATAGAGGTCGAGCTGCACCCCCACGTTGGGTCTGTCTATCTCCTGCACCAGGGCCAGGGCGTCGAGCTGGTGGGCCAGGAAGTAGCCGGGGACATCCCGATCGTTGAGGGGCTCGAGCAGTACCTTGATGCCGTCTTCGGCCAGGAAGTCGGCGGCGAAGCGGATGTTGTCGATCAGGGTCTGGCGGTGGGCCGAGAGGCTATGAGCAGGGTCCACGATGCCGCTCATGGCGTGCACCTTGGTGCAGCCGAGCGCCAGGGCATAGTCACGCACGCTTGGCAGGTGGCCGCGAAACTCCGCTTCCCGCCCCGGAATGGCGGCCATGCCGCGCTCCCCTGCCGCCCAGTTGCCCGGCGGCATGTTGAACAGGGCCTGGGAGAGCCCCTGCTCGCGCAAGCGGCGGCCCAGCTCGGCGGCGGGCCACTCGTAGGGGAAGAGGAACTCCACCGCCTCGAAGCCTGCGTCGCGGGCGGCGGCGAAGCGCTCCAGGAACGGCACCTCGGTGAACAGCATGGTGAGATTGGCGGCAAACTTGCTCATGGTTTCATCCTCCTCAATTCATCAATTTCGGGTTCGCTCAGGTAGCGGATGGCGTGGCCATGGAGCATCAGTGCCAGGCGCGCCGTCTCCTCCAGCTCTTCCATGTTGTTGACCGCATCCACCAGATCCTTGCCCGTCACCACGGGGCCGTGGTTGGCCAGCAGGAAGGCGTTGCCTTCGGGGGCGCGGCGCCCCAGCTCCTCGGCGATGCGGGCATCCCCCGGTTTGTAGTAGGGGATGAGCGGCAACTGGCCGACCCGCATCACGTAGTAGGGGGTGAAGGGGCGGATGACGTTGGCCGGATCCAGCCCCTCCAGACAGGAGAGGGCGGTCAGGTGGGTGCAGTGCAGGTGCACCACGGCCCGGCAGTCCGGATTGTTGTGGTAGATGGCGAGGTGGAAGGCCACCTCCTTGGAGGGGCGATCACCTCCCAGGTGTTCCCCCTGCAGGTTGACGTGAGAGAGCCTGTCGGCGCTGAGCCGTCCCAGGCAGGAGCCGGTCGGGGTGGCGATCAGGGTACCGTCCGGCAGCAGGGCGGAGAGGTTGCCGGCGCCCCCGGTGGCATAACCGCGCTGGAAGAGGGAAGCCCCCAGCATCACCATGGTGTCGCGCAGTGCCTGTTCAGTCATGGAAGTACTCCTGAGCCTTGTCGAAGAAGTCGTCGCTCCCGAAATTGCCGGATTTGAGGGCCAGCGACAGGGGGGCGTCGATGGCCCGCACCCAGGGCACACCGGGGGCGATCTGCGGGCCTATGTGGAACGCCTTGACGCCGAGGGCCTGGGTGACCCGGCTCGAGGTCTCGCCACCGGCGATGATGAAGCGGTCCACACCGGCGCCTTGCAGCAGTTGGGCGAGGCGGGCAAAGCAGTGTTCCACCGCGTCGCTGGCCGCCTGCTGGCCGTGGGTTTCCTGAATGCGGGCCAGCTCAACTGGGCTGGTGGTGGCGTAGACCAGCGGCGCCGGGGTACGGGGCTGGTCCAGTACCCAGCGCGCCAGCTCGGCCGGGTAGTCGGCCTCTTCGAGGCAGCGCACCACATCCAGCGCCAGGGCAGGGGCGTGCTGGCGATAGTGGGCCACCTGACGGTTGGTCATCTCGGAGCAGGAGCCTGACAGCACCGCAGCGCGGGTGCCTCTGGGCCAGCCCGCTTCGCGGGCACCCTGCAGATCGCCGCTGCCAAGCTGACGGGCCAGGCCGATGGCGAGGCCGGATCCGCCGGTCACCAGGGGCATGTCGAGGGCGGCGGTGGCGATGTCCAGCAGGTGCTGCTCGGTCAGGGTGTCGACCACGGCGTAGCGCACACCAGCTTGCGTTAGCTGCTCAAAGGCGTCGGCAATGGCGCCGGGGCCCTGTGAGATGGTATTGAACGGCACCAGACCGGCGCGGCCCTGGGCTTGCCCCTCCATCAGCCGCAGCAGGTTGCTGTCGGTCATGGGGGTGATGGGGTGATGGCGCATGCCGGACTCGGCGAGCGGCTGGGGGCCGACGAACAGGTTGCCCTGATAGACGGTGCGACCGTTCACCGGCAGGGCCGGGCAGATCAGGGTGAACTTGCTCTCCAGCGCCGCCAGCAGGGCGTCGGTGACGGGGCCGATGTTGCCCGCTGCCGTGCTGTCGAAGGTGGAGCAGTACTTCTGGTAGATGCGCGGGCAGCCGCGGGCCTTGAGCCAGTCGAGGGCCGCCAGGGAGTCGCGCACCGCTTCGTCCGCGGGACAGGAGCGGCTCTTGAGGCTGATCACCACGGCATCGACCGGGGGCAGATCCCCGTCATGCTCCGGCACGCCGGCGAGTTGCAGGGTGGAGAGGCCGTTCTCCACCAAGAAACCGGCGATGTCGGTGGCGCCGGTGAAGTCGTCTGCGATGACACCGAGTTTCATGCTTGATCCTCCTGACCCGGCAGCTGGATGCCGGAGAAGATCTTGATGACGGCGCTGTCATCTTCCTGGCCGTACCCTGCGTTGCTGGCGCCGAGGAACATGTTCAGCGCCGTGCTCGCGAGCGGCAGCGGGAAGCGCAGCGCCTTGGCGGTGTCGGCCACCAGGGTGAGATCCTTGACGAAGATGTCCACTGCGGAGCGGGCCTGGTAGTCACCGGCCAGCACCCGGGGCATGCGGTTTTCAAACATCCAGGAGTTGCCGGCGGCATGGGTCACCACGTCATACATGAGATCCAGGGACACGCCTGCCCGGCTGGCCAGGGCCATGGCCTCGGCGGCCACCGCGATGTGCACCCCGGCCAGCAGCTGGTGGATGATCTTGACCGTGCTGCCCTGGCCCGGCTCGCTGCCGACCCTGTAGACCTTGCCGGCCACCGCATCCAGCACCGGGGCCAGCTTGTCGAAGGCGGCGTCGGAGCCTGCAGCCATCACCGTCATCTCGCCGGCATCGGCCTTGATGGCACCACCGGAAACCGGCGCATCCAGCATCGGCAACCCCATCAGCGCCAGCTCGGCGGCCAGGGCGCTCGCCTCTTCGGCGGCGATGGTGGAGGAGACCATGATGGCGGTGCCCGGCTTCAGGTGGCGAGCCAGCCCCGCTTCGCCGAGCAGGATGCGGCGCACCTGGGTGGCGTTGACCACCAGCAACAGCACGGCATCGAGCGTCTCGGCCAGGGGCCTGGCATCGGCCATGACGGCGGCGGCACCGGCCTGCTGCAACTGGCCGCGAGCCTGTTCGCTGAGGTCGATGCCATAGGTGGTGAGCCCGGCCCGCAGGCAGGAACGGGCGGCGCCCATGCCCATGGCGCCCAGGCCGATGACCGCAACATGATAGGGAGTGCTCATCTCGTGATTCCTCGATTACGACTGATGAGCAGATAGTAGAGGCTTGCGGCGATGAAATATCAGGCAGTCGTCACAAAAAATAACTTATTGCGTGTTAATTTTTGTTATTTATGCGGATCGAGATTCTTTTGGGTCAAGTTTTGGCGCTAATTTTGTGAATAAATGTGATTTGTGAGCCCGTTTCAGGTTATTTATCATTTTTTCCCAGGTCGCTGGGGTAGAATGGCACCTTCCCTTCCCCGAGGCGCGAGGCAAGATGATTCCCGTAGAGCGACAGCAACGTATCCTGCAACTGCTGGCAGAGCGCGGCGTGGTCAGCATAGTGGAGCTGACCGACTGGCTGCAGGTCTCCCACATGACCATCAGGCGCGACATCCAGAAGTTGGAGGAGCAGGGGAGGGTACTCTCCGTCTCCGGCGGGGTCAGCCTCTCCCAGCGGATCAAGAGCGAGCCCTCACACGCCGCCAAGCGCAGCCTGATGCAGGGAGCCAAGCTGGCGATCGCCCGGCTTGCCGCCGCCCAGGTGAGCGAGGGGAGCACCGTCTATCTGGACGCCGGCACCACCTCCCTGGAGCTGGCCCGGGAGCTGGCGCTTCGGGAAGACTTGATGATAGTGACGAACGACTTCATGGTCTGCGCCTACCTCATCGAGCACGGCCGCTGCCGCCTCTATCACACCGGAGGGCAGGTCATTCGCGAGAACCAGTCCTGTGCCGGGGAGGCTACCGCCCACTTCCTGCGCAACCTCCATCTGGACATCGCCTTCCTGTCAGCCTCCTCCTGGGACAGTCAGGGGATCTCCACCCCGAGCGAACAGAAGGTGCCGGTGAAGCGGGCCGTGGTGGAGTCGGCGGCGACGCGCATCCTCATCTGCGATTCGTCCAAATATGGCAAGGTGGGGACCTTCAACGTGGTGAGCTGGGATGCGATCGATCAGGTGATCACCGACGAGCAACTGCCCCAGAGCGCCCGCGAGGCATTGGCACAGCACGGGGTCAGAGTGACCATGGCGCCGCTGGCCAGTCTGGTGGCCAGCGCCGAACAGGGGTAAGGAAAAGGGCGACAGGGGGCGAACCACCGCGCCACCCGGCCGGGATCAGCGACCCTCTGCGGCCGGTGCGTCCGTCAGCTTGGCGGAGCCCTGGATCACCTCCCCCGCCTTCTCGATGTCCCGTCCCATCCCGTGGATGGTGTTGCAGCCCAGCAACCAGAGGCTGGTGCACAGCACCAGCAGCATGCGATTCGTCTTCATCCTTGCTCCTTTCATGCTATGGGGTCAGTTTGAGCAGGCGCCCCTGGCCTGAATCCGTCAGCAGATAGAGGGCGCCGTCGGGGCCCTCCTTGACGGTACGGATCCGCTCCCCCAGATCGGTCAGCAGCCGCTCTGCCGACACTATCTTGTCTCCGTCGAGGTGCAGGCGCAACAAGGCCTGACCGCGCAGGGCGCCGACGAACAGATCCCCCTGCCACTCCCTGAACAGGTCCCCCTGATAAAAGGTCATGCCCGAGGGGGCGATGGAGGGCACCCAGATCCAGCGCGGTGCCGTCATGCCCGGCGCGCTCTGGCCCACGCCAATCTTGCCGCCCCCGTACTCCTCGCCAAAGGTCACTCTGGGCCAGCCGTAGTTGTGGCCTGGCAGGATGAGGTTGACCTCGTCCCCGCCCTGGGGACCATGCTCGTGAGCCCAGAACTGCTGGCTGCCCGGACGCAGGGCCGCCCCCTGCATGTTGCGATGGCCCAGGCTCCAGATCTCCGGCAGGGCCCCCGGCGTCTTGACGAAGGGGTTGTCGGCGGGGACCCGGCCATCCTTGTGCAGGCGCACCGTCTTGCCGAGGTGGTTGTCCAGCGTCTGGGCCCGCTCCCGCTCGCTGTAGCGATCCCCCAGGGTGATGAAGAGGTGGTCATCCGTCAGCACCAGGCGAGAGCCGAAATGGGCGCCGCCGGCCACCTTGGGCTCTTGGCGAAACAGCAGTTGCCAGTCGACGAGGGCCTCTTTTTGCAGCCGGGCCCGGGCCACGGCGGTGCCGGCCCCCCCGTCCCCCGGCTCGCTGTAGCTGAGATAGAGCCAGCCATCGCCGTCCAGGGCGAGATCGAGCAGCCCCCCCTGACCCGTGGCTGCGAGGGGCGGCAGGCCGGAGACCACATGGCGGTTGCCACCTGCATCGATGCGCAGCAGGCGCCCAGGGCGCTCGCTGACGAGGTAGCCGCCATCCGGCAGGAAGGCGAGCCCCCAGGGGTGGCGTAGCTCCCCCGCCACCGGGGTCAGGGTCAGCGCCCGCACCGGGAGCACCAGGCAGACAAGCAGCAGGGCAAACAGTCGCAACATGGGGGCCTCCTCGCTCGGCCAGACCTGAATGTCGCTGAAGTATAGGGGAGGAAAACGGGAAAACGTGAGCAACAACAAGCCATTGGGTGATACCGGCAGCGCCGGTTGCCCCTTGGGGCTGGAAGGGAAAGGGGGTGAGCCAGGGCTCACCCCCCTCTGGCTAGAAGAGGGCTGGCACGATGCGAAGCGGGTGATCCGATGGTTTGACTTTGCCTATCTTGCGCTTGGGCAGCTTCACCGGCTCCGTCGGCAGCGCCTCGTAGGGGATGTGCGCCAGCAGGTGGGAGATGATGTTGAGGCGCACCCGTTTCTTGTCCTCGGAGTGGGCTACGAACCAGGGGGCCCAGGCGGTGTCGGTGGCGATGAACATGGCATCCCGCGCCCGGGTGTAATCATCCCAGCGATCGAAGGACTTGATGCCCATGGGGGAGAGCTTCCAGATCTTGCGGCCATCGTCGATGCGATCCCGCAGCCGCCGCTCCTGCTCTTGTGGGGTCACCTCCAGCCAGTACTTCAGCAGAATGATGCCAGAGTCCACTAGGGCTTTTTCCACCATGGGGGGGCCAGCCAGGAATTTGTCGCTCGCCTCCTCGCTGCAAAAGCCCATGATGCGCTCCACCCCAGCCCGGTTGTACCAGCTGCGATCGAAGATGACGATCTCCCCCGCCGCCGGCAGGTGCGGGATGTAGCGCTGGAAGTAGAGCTGGCTCTTCTCCCGCTCCGTGGGGGCGGGCAGTGCGACGACCCGAAAGACCCGGGGGCTGACCCGCTCGGTGATCGCCTTGATGATGCCCCCCTTGCCGGCCCCGTCGCGCCCCTCGAAGACGATGCAGACCTTGAGCCCCTTGTGCACCACCCACTGCTGCAGCCTGACCAGTTCCACGTGCAAGAGGCGCAGCGCCTTTTCGTATGCCTTGTTGCCAAGGGGCTTTTGCGCCTTGGCCGCGACCGGTTCTTCCGTTCTGGATTTTCGTTTGCTGCCCATGATGTCCTTCTCTGTGTCTCGGCGAATGGAGGGCCGTCCTGCCGGACGGCGCCCTTCAAGGGGAGATGACGGTGTGCCGCCACCGGGAGTGGCAACTACAGGGGGATGGCCGGGATCATCTTTGGTGGGGCTCGCGGGGTTGTTGGTGGCAGTGAGACATTGAAGAGGGGGGGGGCGGGACCTGGCCGCCATGGATGCAGGGGAAATGGCGCAGAAACGCACAAGGGGCTGGCATCATGACGATGCCAGCCCCTTGTTTTGTATGGCGTTCCCGACTGGAGTCGAACCAGTGGCCTGTCCCTTAGGAGGGGACCGCTCTATCCTGCTGAGCTACGGGAACCTTGTGGCGGGCATTATACAAGAAGCATTGTGCTTTTAAACCCTTGATTCCTATTCCAATACGGCCAGGTCACCGATTTGGACATTGAACGGCGAATATTTGTTCTGACTGCTGATGATGGCGCCATCCTCGAACACCTGCACCACCTCGAACAGACCGTCTGCGGGGTTGCGCATCACCCTGGACTTGCCATAGGGGTCGACGAAGTCGGCGCTGTGCTGGACCCGGAACTGGTCCCCGAGTTTGACCCCGTTGCGACGGCCCAGGTTGATGTGGGGGCCGCGCTCGTGCTGGGCCACGATCCGGGCGGTGACGGGGGCACAGGCGAGTTCGGCGGCGATGTCCTGGGCCGCCTCCTTCAACTGGTAGCCCACCTCCTGGCCAAAGCTCGACTGCCAGAACTGGCCGCCGCTGCTGCCCACCTGCTCCCGCTTGGAGAAGGTCCAGTTGGCGCGGCCCTTGTACTCCTTGCGGCCGAGCAGGCTGCCGTTGATGCCGTCGAACAGGTAGAGCTGCATGGAGAAATTGCGCACGGGATCCTCATACCAGCTGGTGAGGGCGTTGCCCTGGGGCTCGAGGGAGAGGTCGTCGATGCTGCCGAGCACCAGATACTGGCTGTCGGTGCGCAGGCTCAGGGCCTTGATCTCCTCGAGGGCGCTGCGATCCCCCTGTTGCAGATGGAGAGGGTCGATGCGCAGGTTCTCGTCCAGCCACTGGCGTGCGACCACCTGGGGCGTCGTCGCCAGGGTTTCAAACAGCCGGCGGGAGAGATCGGCGGGCATGTCGTCCAGGGCACCGGTGCTCGCCTGGTCCGGGTAGCGCATGCGCAGGCGCACCAGCGTCAAATCCTTGGCGTAGTGCTGGGTCTGGCAGATCTGCCGCTCCGCCTGGATGTCGGCCACGAGGGTGATGTACATGCGGCCGTTGCGCACCTCTTCGCGCTTGAGGCGGTACTGGCGGATGTCGCCGCCGGAGCGGATCTGGATCTGCTCGGAGCGCAGGCTGCCGTTTTCCAGGCGCTGGATGCTGGAGACGGAGGCGCCGCTGGCCAGCAGCGCCTGGCGCAGGGCATCCCGGGTCGCCTGCTCGCGGGCGTAGACCTCGTCGCCCCCCAGAATGGCGGCACTGCCCTGGGCCTCGATAAGTTCGGCCCTGGCCGACAGGCTGGCCAGCAGCAGGGTGAACAGCAGCGAAACTTTCATAACAAACACCTTGAGTGGGCGACCCCGCTGCCGCCGGTGGGGCGGGTCAGGGATCCTGGACACAGATCCGGTCTGGACCGGAGCGGGTGACCAAATAAAAGCAAGAACCATGCCTTCTTCCCTGGCCGGAGCTCGCGCGGCGGGCTCCGGTGGCACAGTGCGCGCCTTTGCCCGGGGATCATCGAGGATCCTGCGCGCATTCCCGCCTCAAGTGTTGGCGGTTGCGACCGATAACAGGTCAGGTGCAGATACAGGAAAGGTATCCATGAAGAGAGTTATCACGGTGCTGGCGGTGGCGCTGGCATTGGTCGGTTGCGGGTCGGCCGACCCCATCAATCGGGAGCTGGGAGACCCTCGCCAGGCGGCGAAGGGGATGGAGCTCAACTGGCTGGTGGCCCGCATGACGGATCAGCTGATGGAGCGCAAGTCCCTCACGACCCTGACCGAGCCCATTGCGGTCGCCTCCTTTGTCGATCTCGACACCCTGAAGGACACCAACTGGATGGGACAGCAGATCGAGGAGAGCTTCATCTACGAGCTGAACCGGCGCGGTGAGGTGGTGGTGGACTTCAAGACCACGGGCAACATCCAGGTGACCCCGCAGGGGGACTTCGTGATGAGCCGCAACTACAAGGATCTCTCGTCCCGGCTGCCCATCTCCCGCATCCTGACCGGCACCTTCAGCCGCAATCAGCAGGGGATATTGGTCAATGCCCGCATCATCGATCTGCGCACCAAGATGGTGGAGACCACGGCCCAGAGCCTGATCCCGAAACAATATTTGTCCGGTGCCAGCAACTCCTTTGGCCGGGCCTCCATCAATCGCGGTTACCTGATGCGGGGGGGCCAGAGCCCGTCCGGCCATCTGGTCAACCTGACCCCTTGAGGTGGCGCGTCATGAAGCGTGAAGCGGGCTGGCTGACATTGAGCCGTGAAACATCGGGTGTGGTGAACAGGAAAACGGGGAAACAGCGATGAAAATCTTGTTGGGTTGCCTGATGGCCATGTTGCTGACGGCGTGCAGTGGCAACCGGGTGGTGAACTATGACGTGGGCGAGAAGCCCGATGACTTCCCGGTGCTCAAGGCGGTGGGGTATGCGGTGATCGACATCCAGCCCGGTCCCTCCCAGTCCGAGAAGATGTTGCAGGCGATCCGGGCGTCCAAGATGGATGCCTACCGGGAGCTGGCGGAGCAGCTCAACGGCCAGCAGGTGCGCGGCCAGAGCAGCTACAAGGACCTGACCCAGACCTCCAACTCCCTGGATGTGTCGGTGGCGGGCATGGTGCGCGGTGCCCGGGTGGTGGCGACCTATCCCCGTGGCAACACCTATGCCACCGAGCTGGAGCTCGACACCCGCAACCTCTATCACCTGAACCAGCTGATGGCGGGCCAGTTCTAGGGCGGGTCCGGGGGGCGCCGGCATGAGCCCGGCGATCATCACGGTACAGACAAAGGCGAGCGCAGGCTCGCCTTTTTGTTTGGCCGGGAAGGGGTTCGGATCTGCGGGGAATAACCGGGTTGGCGCCTTGGACGGGATAGGGCCTGCGGTGAGGGTAACCGGGGTTGGCGCGTGGGCGGTATAGCGCTTGGAGAGGATAACCGGGGTTGGCGTCTTGGGGGGGAACTGGTCTTCGGCAGGAGAAACGGAGTTGATGGGCCGGTCGGGATCCGGCCTGTGGCGAGGAAAAAGGGGGCTGAGATCGCACAAGAGGTGCCCGGGGGTCGGAATGGCGGCCTTTTTTGTTTAGTGAAATCTAACGATATAGCCATGTCGTTAAATAAAACCAAACGATAGAGAGGCCCGGCAGGCGGCAAAAGGGGGCCGCAACGGGAGGAAGATGGCCTGGTGGTGAGTGGAAAGACAGCCGCGCCAGGATCCCGGGTCCACGAGGAAGGGGGTGGAGGGCGGTTTAACGCCGGAAGGGAAGGGCGGGACTGGGCCGCGTCTCACGGGGAGGGCGCAGAGAGCACAAAGGCGAGCCGGGGCTCGCCTTTGTGTGGCAGGGGCGGGATCCGCTCCCCATCAGCTTCCCATCAAGACGGGCGGCACGGCGGTCGGCTTGACGTCTTCGCTCGGGTAGCAGCCCAGCACCTTGATGTAGCGGGTGATCTTGGTCAGCTCCAGCAGGGCGGCCTGCATGGCCGGGGTCTGCAGGTTGGCGGAGACATCCAGGTAGAACATCTCCTCCCAGGGGTTGCCCTGCACCGGACGGGATTCCAGCTTGGTCATGTTGATCTCGTGACTGCGCAGCACCAGCAGCGCCTCCACCAGGGAGCCCGGCTTCTGGGAGGTGGACATGATGAGGGTGGTCTTGGCCGGGATCTGGGGCGCCACGTCGATGGGCTTGCGCGCCACCACGATGAAGCGGCTGTAGTTCTCCTTCTGGTTGGCGAGCTGCTCGGCCAGTACATCCAGGCCGTAGAGCTCGCCGCCGGCGGCGCTGCCGATGGCCGCCGCTTCCGGGCTTGCCAGCTCCTTGACCTTCATCATGGCGCTGGAGGAGGAGTCGCAGATCTCGTGGCGCGCCCCTTCCAGCTTGCTGAGGTAATGGGAGCACTGCTGGAACACCTGGGGATGGGCGTAGAAGGTCTTGATGCGAGAGAGTTCGGTGGGCACGGCGGTGAGGATGCAGTGCTCGATGGGATAGGTGAGCTCACCCACGATGGAGAGGGTGGTGTGCTGCATCACGTCGTACACCTCGTTGATGGAGCCCGAGCTGGTGTTCTCGATGGGCAGCACCCCGAAGGCGGCACGGCCCGACTCCACGGTGTCCAGCACCTCGCGGAAGTTCTGACAGTTCACCTCGATCACCTGATCCTTGTAGCGGGCCAGGTACTTGCGGGCGGCGAGGCTCGAGTAGGAGCCGCGCGGTCCCAGGTAGGCAACGCTGGTCATGGGCTCCTGCTGCTGGGGGTTGAGCAGGCTCTGCAGGTAGGCCTGCTGGGAGAGCACGGAGTCTTCGATGATGGTGTGGTAGATGCGGGTGATGTACTGGGCATCCAGTCCGAGGGCGCGCCCTTTCTGGATCAGGGCGACCAGCAAGTCCTGTTCGCGCTGGTGGTCACGGATGGGACGGGGATTGGCCTGCTTGGCGCGGGCGACCTCGATGCTGAGGGTCTTGCGTTTGGCCAGCAGGGCGAGCAGCTCCTGATCCAACTGGGTGATGTCGTGTCTGATCTCGTCGAGCGTTGCCATGGTGGTTCCCTATCCAGTGATTCTGTGGTGTGTGGTGCAAAAAAAAGCCTCCGCTGGGGAGGCTCGATTCGTCTTTGGTTTCTGTTTACGCGAATGGTTCACGTGACGACGGGCCTTCCCTCATGTGGGCCGGGTAAACGAGAAAACAAAGAAGAATGGTGTGTTCATGGGCGTGTCCTGAATGTAACGCCATAACCATTAAGGGATTTGGCTGTGCGATGCAAGTAAAACTTGCCCGGGGGCGTTGAACGGGGCAGGGTGGTGGCTCGGGTTGCCGGGGGAGAGTGAGCGTCGTTCTGGTCCCTGTTTATGGCAACCGCCGTGACCACATCCGTGGCAACAACACATAGAGGGGACGAGACGATGGCGGTGATCTTCGATCTGGGCAGGGTGGTGGTGCGCTGGGATCCGGTGGCCATAGTGAGTGGGGTGCGCGGACCCGAGGGGGCGACAGCGATCGCGGAGCAGCTGTTCAACCACCCGGACTGGCTGGAGGTGGACAGGGGGACCCTCTCCCTGCACACCATGGCCCGTCAGGCGCAGGGGCGCACCGGCCTGTCGATGGCGGAGAATCTGGCCATCTTGCAGGCGGTGCCGTCCTCCCTTGTGCCGGATCCCTCCATGGTGGCGCTCATCGAAGAATTGCACGGTGCAGGCCACCCCCTCTATGCCCTCTCCAACATGGGGCACGCCAGCATCGACTGGCTGGAGCAGCATCAGTCCTTCTGGCGCTTCTTCAGCGGCAAGGTGGTGTCGGCCCGGGTGCGGATGCTCAAACCCGAGCCCGACATCTACCGCTATCTGCTGGTGTCGTTCGACCTCAAGGCTGGGGAGTGCCTCTTTATCGACGACAGCCCGGCCAACGTGGCGGCGGCCGAGGCGCTCGGTCTGCGGGGGCTGATCTTCACCGATCCAGCCCGGTGCCGGGCGCACCTGATCGCCAAGGGGCTGCTGCCTGCCTGAGGGGAGCCAGTTTCGCTTCGCAGCGAAAAAAGTGGGCAAAACCTTGATTCAGGGCAAATAATGTACAGCTTTATCCATGCTCTTTAAGTGTATATTCAGCTTGGTGCGGGCAAAATGGTATCCAGTTCATCATCCGGAGTTGTTGTTATGGATGCCAATGTCGTTGCGCTGCATCGGGGATACGATCAGACCTTTCAAGCCAGGGAACAGAGGCTCATCAACACCCTGGCCGGTTACAGCGAACTGCTTGTCTCCTTCTCCGGCCGACTGGAATCCTGCTACAGCATGGATCTGTGCCGGGCCAGCGGGGTGCGATTTCGCGCCATCACCCTGGACAACCCCACCCTCAGCCGCCAGTCGGTGGCCAGGGCACAGCGCTACTGCCGGCACTACGGCATCCCCCATCAGGTGCTCAAGACCGACGAGATGATCTTCAGCGCCCACCTGGGCCACCTCGCCGAGGTGACCGACCCGGTGCGCTACCTCTGCCAGCAGCTCGAACATGAAGAGGGCCCGCCGCTGCTGATGTCGGCCTCGGTGGAGGAGAAGCGGGAGTACCTGCGCCGATTCCACAGCCTGCCCGCCAACACCCTCTGGATCTTTGCCGAGCAGGGGATGACCAACCGGGATTTTCGCTACGGCTTTCACAAGCGGCAACTGGCGCTCTGGGGAGACGTGGGGGAGGCCTGCCTGAGCCGGCGCTTTGTCGATATGACTTCCCTGGACAGGCGGCACCTGCGGATGGTCGACATGGCCGAGCAGATGCTGGTGGACATGGGACTGGGGGGCGCCCAGGTCTTCTTCCATACCCTGGGTGACAGGGTCACCACCCTTGCGAGGATCCGGGTGCCCGAACGGCTGCGGGCCCTGGTGTTCGACATGCAGCCCACCATCCAGAAGGCCCTCAGGAGTGCCCAGTTCGATCTGGTGACCCTGGATCTGGCCACGCTGGAGGATCCCCACCCCCTGGTCATCTGAGCCGGGGCGTAACGTGAGGGGGGTCATAGGCAAGGAGGGCACGACTCTTTATACTGCCCCCTTCGCATCCTTTATCGAGTGCCTGCCCATGAAACCCCTCTCCCGACTGCTGGTCGCCCTCTGTCTGTGCCCTCTGCTGGCCGAGGCGGCTCCCCTGCACCAGATCACCTTGCCGGATGGTCGCCAGGTGCAACTCAATGACGATTTCACCTGGGAATACCTGCTGGTCAAGCCGGCAGCCACGGTAGCCGGTCAGGCAGTGACGGCGAGTGTCGCGGCCCCGGTGCTGACCGAGCAGGCCATGGCCCATCCCGACTTGCTCTCCCAGGCGACCCGGGACGGCATCACGGTGAAGCTGGACCAGGTGGCGGGGGACGATCCCCTCAGCCTGCAGTTCGTGGTGAGCAACACCGGCAGTCGCAACGTGGTGCGCGTCAACGGCAGCCTGACCCTGTTCAGCGCCGACGGGGTGCAGCTCTCGACCGAGCCCGTGCGCTTCTGGGTCGGGGAGAACCGCCTGCCTGACTCCTACCTGCGCAAGGGGGAGGCACGCGCCTCCCGGGCCATCGAGCTGGCACGACCCGCCGGCCTCACCGGCAAGCCGCTGGTGCGGGTGCAGATCGACGAGGTGGAGTTCCGCTAGGATGACGGCGGGGGAGCCCTGGCTCCCCCGCAGAGTGTTGCATCGGTAACCGCCAGCAATATCCGCTTACATCTGACATGGTTTGGCAACAGCTTGCTCCTCGGCGTTACCCCCTTTGCCCGTCACAATGGCTCCATTCCAGTTAGGTCCGCCTAACTCAACCCATGGAGTCAACAAAATGCAAAAGATCGCACTGTCTGTTCTGGTTCTGGCCGGTCTCTCTTCCACCTCCGTCCTGGCGCAAGATGCCTTCAGCTATGCCAAGGGCTCTGCCACCTGGGCCCACACCAAGTCTGACTACATCGGTGGCAAGGATGGGGAGAACCGCGACTTCGGCGGCCTGAGCCTGGATCTCTCCAAGAGCTTCACCAGCAATGTCTATGGCCGGATCGGCAGCGAATACACCTCCCGCAGCAGCGGCAACGACAGCATGGCCATCTCCAGCCTGGGGATGGGTGTCTACACCCCCCTCAGCACCGGCCTGAACCTCTACGGTGAAACCGGCCTGATGGGCTACAGCCTGGAACGGGAGCTGGCCTCCGACGTGAACCACTCCGGTTGGGATACCCTGGCCCGCAAGAAGAGCGGCAGCCTCTACGGAGAAGTGGGCCTGCGCTACGACATCGGCGCCGTCGAGCTCTCCACCGGCTATCGCTACGCCAACATGACCGACGACATGCACGACTTCAAGGCGGGGGCGGCGTACAAGCTGACCCAGAACCTGGCCCTCACCGCCGACTACACCTATCGCAACTGGGATCTGCAAAAAGGCTCCATCTCCAGCCTGGGTGTGAAATACAGCTTCTGATCATCCTTCCTGCAGGGTCTTCACCTTTACCCATGACTTCGGTCATGGGTTTTTTTTATGGGGGTTGATCCGCCCGCCGCCCCCTGGCCGTATCAGTTCGCAATAGTTATACAGCTTCCAATTTTTTGTATAACTGCTATAACTTACTCAAGGCTTATACAAGGGGCTTCATCATGTACAAGATCAAGGTCGGTATCAGTGCCTGTCTGCTCGGCCAGGAAGTGCGCTTCGACGGGGGCCACAAACGATCCAGTTTCTGCGAACGGGATCTGGGTGCCCATTTCGACTATCACCCGGTCTGCCCCGAGATGGCCATTGGCCTGGGGGCACCCCGCGCCGCCATCCGGCTGGTGAAGCGCCAGGGCGAGGTGCGGGCCGAGGCAAGCAACGGCAGCTTCGACGTCACCGACAAGCTGATTGCCTTCAGCGAGCAGAAGGCACGCCAGCTCGACTTCCTCTCCGGCTACATCCTCTGCGCCAAGTCCCCCAGCTGCGGCATGGAGCGGGTGCGTATCTATGGCGCCAACAACGAGGGGAGCGCCAAGGAGGGGGTCGGCCTCTTCGCCAAGGCGCTGATGGAGGCCAACCCCCTGCTGCCGGTGGAGGAAGATGGCCGCCTGTGCGACCCCATCCTGCGGGAGAACTTCGTGCTGCGGGTCTTCGCCTACCACGACTGGCAGCAGCTTTGCGCCCGGGGGATCACCGCCTCAGCCCTGATCCGCTTCCATTCACGCTACAAGTACCTGGTGCTCTCCCACGCCACCACCCACTACCGGGCGCTGGGGCGCCTGCTCGCCAACCTTGGCAAGGCCAACTTGCAGGAGGTGGCCGACAGCTACATCCAGGGGTTGATGGCGGCGCTGACCCTGCGGGCCAACCGCCGCAGCCATACCAATGTGTTGATGCACCTGCAGGGCTACTTCAAGCGGGTGCTGACCCCGGCCCAGAAGCAGGAGCTGTGCGACACCATCGACAAGTACCGCACCGGGGTCTTCCCGTTGCTGGTGCCCCTTACCCTGATCCGCCACTACCTGCGCGAGTACCCGAACCCCTATCTCGCCGAGCAGGTGTACCTCAATCCCCATCCCGACACGCTGAAATTGCGTTACGGGCTGTGAAGGTGTGGCTGGATTTGGCCGATCAGGCCTACCTCGACCTTCATCCCAACACGCTCAAGCTGCGCTGCGGGCTCTGAACCCCCTGTGCAGGCCCCGGCGGATGACCGGGGCCTCTTCCCAACGTCTGATGGACTCTCTCATGTCTGATGAATCACAAGCAGCCGCGCCTTTCCCCGACGAGGGCGTCTACCCCATTCGCGAGGTCTCCCGCCTCACCGGCGTCAACGCCGTCACCCTGCGCGCCTGGCAGCGCCGCTACGGGCTGGTGCAACCGGCCCGAACCGAGAAGGGCCATCGCCTCTACAGCGAGCAGGATATCCGCCAGATAGGCGAGATCCTGAGCTGGCTGGAGCGGGGGGTGAGCATAGGTCAGGTGAAGGGGCTGCTGAGCGAGCCCCAGAGTGCGCCGGTGAGCGATCACTGGCAGCAGACCCTGGAGCAATTCAGCCAGGCGCTGCTCGCCTTCAACCAGCGCAAGGCGGAGGCCGAGCTTGGCGATCTGCTGGCGAGCTACCCCTTCGAGCTGGTGCGCAGCCGGGTGCTGCAGCCCCTGGTGGAGCGGCTGCTGGGGCTGTGGCGCGAGCGCCCCGATGGCGAGCTGCTGCAACAGGTGTGGCTCGGCTGGCTGCATACCCGCTTCGCCCGCCACCTCATCGAGCAGGAGAAGGGCGTCCCCGTCACCCTGGCAAGCTGGGGGCAGGTGGGGCCGCTGGATCTGGTCTGGGCTGCGTATGAGCTCATCGGTCAGGGTTATGAGGTGCAACTGCTGGGGGCGGTGGAGCCCCGCCATGCCACCCTGCTGGAGGGGCGCGCCACTCCCCCCTGGCTGATCCTGCTGGGGGCCGGGCTCGGCAAGCAGGACCAGGCCGCCGAATGGCCTGCGGGCACCCGCTTCTTTGGCGAGCTGGGACGCCTCTACGATGAGCCGTGGCGGCGTGCCCGCAACTGGCACGCCACCCTGGCAGAGGTCAGTGCGACGCCCCGCACTGCCAAGGCGAAGGGCAAGGGCGGGAGAACACCGTCATGAGGCTGGTCTGGTTTCGCAACGATCTGCGTCTGGCCGACAACCCGGCCCTGCGCCACGCCTGCGCCGGAGATGAACCGGTCGCCGCACTCTTCATCGTCTCGCCGACCCAGTGGCAGGCGCACAAGCTGGCCCCGGTCCGCCAGCGCTTCATGCTGGCACAGGTGGATGCCATGGGCCGCGAGCTGGCGGCCCTCGGCATTCCGCTTCATCTGCTGCGGGTCGAGACCTTTGCCGAGGTGCCGACGGCGCTGACGGCGCTCTGCCGGGAGCTCGGGGTGAGCCAGCTCTACGCCAACCAGGCCATCGAGATCGACGAGCTGCGCCGCGACCACGCCGTCAGCGCCGCGCTGGGGGAGCAGGGCCTGACCAGCCACTGGTTCAACGGCTGCTGCGTGCTGCCGCCCGGTCGGGTACTGACCGGGTCGGGGGAGATGTTCAAGGTCTTTACCCCCTTCAGCCGTGCCTGGCTCAAGGCTCTCGAGGAGGATGGTTTCGTCATTCACCGTGCCCCCGCACCACGCGGCGAGCCGTTGCCGTGGCTGCCCCTGGCCGAGCGGGAGTGGGTGGACGACGGGCTGGGGGATCTGACGCCGGACACCCGCTGGCCGGTGGGGGAGGCCGAGGCGAGCCGCCGATTGCACGCTTTTCTGGATCAGGCGGTGCTCGATTACGGC
The DNA here is from genome assembly GCF_027705305.1 of Aeromonas sp. QDB17. Classification (NCBI taxonomy): domain Bacteria; kingdom Pseudomonadati; phylum Pseudomonadota; class Gammaproteobacteria; order Aeromonadales; family Aeromonadaceae; genus Aeromonas; species Aeromonas sp. QDB17. Next base: position 38,710 of record NZ_JAPDBP010000025.1, on the reverse strand, counting down.
GAGACCCGGGACTTTCCGGCGCTGGCGGGCACCTCCGTGCTCTCCCCCTATCTGGCGGCGGGCATCATCAGTGCCCGCCAGTGCGTGGGGGCGCTGCAGCAGCGTCTCGGCTACCGGCCCCTGTCGAAGGCCCAACCCGGTTTTGTCTGGCTCAACGAGCTCATCTGGCGCGAGTTCTACCGACACTTGCTGGTGCAGATCCCGAGCCTCTCCATGAACCGCCCCTTCAAGCCGGAGACGGCGGCCCTGCCGTGGAGCTGGGATCCGGATGCCTTCGCCGCCTGGTGCGAGGGGCGCACCGGCTACCCCGTGGTCGATGCGGCCATGCGCTGCCTCAACGCCACGGGCTGGATGCACAACCGGCTGCGGATGATAGTGGCGAGCTTCCTCACCAAGGATCTCCATATCCACTGGCGGCTTGGGGAGGACTACTTCATGAGTCGGCTCATCGACGGGGATCTGGCGGCCAACAATGGCGGCTGGCAGTGGGCGGCGGGGACAGGGGCCGATGCAGCGCCCTATTTCCGGGTCTTCAACCCCACCACCCAGGGGCAACGGTTTGATCCACAAGGGGAGTTCATTCGTACCTGGGTCACTGAGCTGGCGGATGTGCCTGCTGCCTATCTCCACGAGCCCCACGACTGGTTGCGGCTCAAGGGGCGGCAGGATTATCCGGCCCCCATGGTGGATCATGCCGTTGCACGGGTGAGGGCCATCGAGATGTTCCGCGAACTGGAGAAAAACTAGCATGAATGACGCGCTGGCCCGCTTTGTCATCCTCTATCTGCAACTGGACAAGCATCAGTTGCACCGCTTGCCGGAGGTCTATGCCGATGAGGTGCTCTTCATCGATCCTGCGCACCGGATAGAGGGGCTGGCTGCGCTCACCCGCTACTTTTCCTCCCTTTATGAGCGCCTTGCCCAGTGCAGTTTCGAGATAACGAGTCAGCAGCAGTCGGGCAACGAAGCCTGGCTCGCCTGGGTCATGACCTTCTCCCACCCCAGGATTGCCGGTGGTCGGGCCGTCAGGGTGGAGGGGGCCACCCGGCTGACGTTCGACTCCTGGGGCAAGGTGTGCCTGCACCGGGACTACTTCGATCTCGGGGCCATGCTCTACGAGCAGTTGCCACTGCTGGGGCCCGTGGTACGGGCCATCAAGGGGAGGCTGGGGACATGAGCGGCCGGGTACTGATCACCGGGGCCACCTCGGGCATCGGCCGCCAGCTGGCGCTGGATTATCGGCGCGCCGGCTGGCAGGTGTGGGGTTGTGGCCGGGACGAGGTGCGCTTGCAGGCACTGGCCGACCTGGGGATCACCCCTTTGCGATTCGATGCGCGCGACAGCGCCGCCATGGCCGGGGTGGCCGCGAGCCTGCCCGCCCTCGACCTGCTCATTCTCAATGCGGGCAACTGCGAGTACATGGATCCGGCAGAAGGCTTTGACGGCGTCCTGTTTGCCCGGGTCATCGAGACCAACCTCATCGCCACCGGCAACGCCCTGGCCGCCTTGCTGCCACGGCTGGGGGCGGGTGGACGGCTTGCCATCGTCAGCTCCTCGGTGAGCTGGCTGCCCCTGCCACGGGCGGAGGCCTATGGCGCCTCCAAGGCGGCCCTCGATTATCTGGCGAATACGTTGCGCCTGGATCTGGCCAGCAAGGGCATCGGGGTGACCCTGATCCGCCCGGGCTTCGTGCAGACGCCGCTCACCGACAAGAATGATTTTCCCATGCCCTGCCTGGTGACGGTGGAAGAGGCTTCCCGCGCCATCATGACGGGGCTTGCCGCCGGTCGCCACCAGATCCACTTTCCCCGTCGCTTCATCTGGCTGCTGCGCCTGCTCGGCGCTCTGCCGACGGGGCTCTGGCTGCGCCTTGGCCGCACACTCGTTTCGAAAGGACGCTCTTCATGAAGAAAAAGATCGCCATCGTCGGCTCCGGTATCTCCGGTCTCACAGCCGGTTTTCTGCTCCACAAGCTGCATGACATCACCCTGTTCGAGGCGGCGCCGACCCTGGGAGGCCACACCGCCACCGTGGAGGTGGAACAGGCTGGGCGCCACTATGCCATCGACACCGGCTTCATCGTCTTCAATGACCGCACCTATCCCAACTTCCTCAAATTGCTGGAGCGCATCGGGGTGGGGCGCCAACCCGCCGAGATGAGCTTCTCGGTCAAGAGTCCCGAGGGGATGGAGTACAACGGCCACAACCTCGATACCCTGTTCGCCCGGCGCCGCAATCTGCTGAGCCCGCGCTTCTATCGCTTCGTCGCCGAGATCCTGCGCTTCAACCGGGAGGCGCGGGCCTGGCTGGCCGCGCATCGCCAGCGGGAGCTGACCCCCGAGCTGACCCTGGGGGACTTCCTGCAGGCGGGGAAATTCAGCGACTATTTCGCCCGCCACTACATCCTGCCCATGGGGGCGGCCATCTGGTCCTCCACCCTGGCGGACATGCGTGCCTTCCCCTTGAGCTTCTTTCTGCGGTTTTTCGCCAACCACGGGCTGCTGGAGGTGGCGAACCGCCCCCAGTGGTATGTGATCCCGGGTGGCTCGCGAGAGTACATAGGGCCGCTCACGGCGGGCTGGCAGTCGCGCATCCGCCTCGCTACCCCGGTGGAGGCGGTGCGCCGGGTGGCGGATGGCGTCGTGGTCACCAGCCAGGGGCAGGAGGCCCATTTTGACGAGGTGATCTTCGCCTGTCACAGCGATCAGGCCCTGGCCCTGCTGGCGGATGCGAGCGACGGAGAGAGGGCCATCCTCGGGAACATGCCCTATCAGGCCAACGACGTCTGGCTGCACACCGACGCCTCCTGCCTGCCGATGCGCCGCAAGGCGTGGGCGAGCTGGAACTACCAGCTCGGTGAGGATGACGGGGCGCGCCCCCTGGTGAGCTACAACATGAACATCCTGCAGGGGGTGAGCTCCCCAGCGCCCTTCTGCGTCAGCCTCAATCCCCGTGGACGGGTGGACGAGAGCAAGGTGTTGCGCCGTTTCGTCTATCATCATCCGGTATTCAATCAGGGCTCCATCGCCGCCCAGCAGCGACGGGGCGAGATCTGTGGCCATCAGCGCACCCACTTCTGCGGGGCTTACTGGTACAACGGTTTTCACGAGGACGGGGTGCGCAGCGCCCTGGACGTGGCCAGACGCTTCGGGGCCGAGCTATGAGCGGCGCCGCGGCCTTGACGCAAGGGGACGAGGGAATGGGGGAGGGGATCAGCGCCATCTGGCAAGGTTCGGTGCGCCATCGCCGCTTCGCGCCGCGTCCCCACGCCTTTTCCTACAGCCTCTTCATGCTGGGGCTGGAGCTGGACGAACTGCCCGGGCTTGAGCAGGGGCGCTGGTTTGCCGTGGAGCGGGCCGGACTGCTCTCGTTTCGCCGCGAGGACTATCTGCGGGGCAGCGAAGGGCCCCTCAAGCAGGCGGTCTGGGACAAGGTGGCGGCCCTTGGGGGGGATGCGGAGCCCGGCGGGCGGGTGCTGCTCCTTGGCAACGTGCGCTGCCTCGGGTTTTATTTCAGCCCGGTCAATTTCTACTTCTGCGATCGGGCGGGGGAGACCCGCTACCTGCTGGCGGAGGTCTCCAATACCCCCTGGAACGAGCGCCACTACTACCTGCTGGATCTGGCGGCGCTCTCCCCCCATGACAAGGATTTTCATGTCTCCCCCTTCATGGGACTGGGGATGCGCTACCACTGGCGCATCCGGGCGCCGAAAGAGGAGGCGCTGATCCATATCGAGAGCCACCCCGTATCCGGTGAGAGCAAGCTGTTTGACGCCACCCTGGCCCTGCGCCGCGCGCCGCTGTCGCGCAAGGGGCTGGCGGCGCTGCTGGTTCGCTGGCCCTGGATGACCCTGAAGGTGCTGCTCGGGATCTACTGGCAGGCCCTGCGCCTTTTTATCAAACGCACCCCCGTCTTCACCCATCCGGAGAGCCGCCCATGACGCTGACACACCCGTTTAATTCCGCTTCCTGGTGTTGTCAGCAGCCCATGGTGCGGGTTCATCCCAACCGAACGACCCCACTCTTGACCCATTCGGAGAGCCGCTAATGGAACTTGCTCAATCAACCCTCTCTGCCTCTTTCATCGACAAGGGGGCCAAGCAACTGCTGCTCAAATTGCTGGCGCGCCTTGAGCAGGGCCAGCTGGTGCTCCACGACGGCAGCGAGTGCCACCGTTTCGGCAAGGCGGGCAGCGACCTGCATGCCGAGCTGGTGGTGCAGGATCCGGCGTTTTATCGCCGCCTGCTGCTGGGGGGCAGCATCGCCGCAGGAGAGACCTGGGTGGAGGGTCTCTGGACCAGCCCGGAGCCGGTGGCACTGGTGCGCTTGCTGGCCCGCAATCTGCTGTTGCTCGACGCCCTGGAACGGCGCCTCGGCTGGCTCAGTTTCCCGTTCAACAAGGTGCGCCACTGGTTCAATCGCAATACCCTGACCGGTTCGCGCGCCAACATCGCCGCCCACTATGACCTTGGCAACACCCTCTATCAGGGCTTTCTCGACGATCACATGCAGTATTCGAGCGCCATCTATCCCCACCCGGATGCCACCCTGGAGGAGGGGCAGCAGGCCAAGCTGCGCACCATCTGTGAGCGGCTTGAGCTTGGGCCGGACGACCACCTGCTGGAGATAGGCACCGGCTGGGGCGGTCTTGCCGTCTATGCGGCCCGTCACTACGGCTGCCGGGTCACCACCACTACCATCTCCCGGGCCCAGCACGACTATGCCAAGGCGTGGATCGAGCGGGAGGGGCTGGGGGATCGCATCACCTTGCTGCTGGAGGATTACCGCAAGCTGGAGGGACGCTATGACAAGCTGGTCTCCATCGAGATGATCGAGGCGGTGGGGCACGCCTTCCTGCCCGACTATTTCCGCCAGTTGTCGCGCCTGCTCAAGCCCGGCGGACGCCTGCTGATCCAGGCCATCACCATCGCCGAACAGCGTCACGCCCAGTATCTGCGCGGGGTGGACTTCATCCAGCGCTACATCTTCCCGGGAGGCTGCCTGCCCTGCGTCTCCCAGATGGCGGGTCTGCTGGCACGGGAGACCGACATGCAGCTGGTACGGCTGCACGATCACGGCCACCACTATGCCCGTACCCTGGCCCACTGGTGCGAACGCTTCCTGGCGCTGGCCCCGGAGCTGCCCAAGCTCGGTTACAGCCAGGATTTCATCCGGCTCTGGCACTTCTACTTCGCCTACTGTGAAGGGGGATTCTGGGAGCGGGCCATCAGCCTGGTGCAACTGGAGGCTGCCAAGCCGGGGCCCCATGGCTGGTCCGGGGACTTGCCGGCAAGCGGTCGCTGATCATGTGGCAGTGGGCCCACCTGCTGGGATTCAACCTCTACTGGTTGCTGGCGGTGACATGGCAGCAACCGGGCCCGCTGCTCGGGATGCTGCTGCTCCATTTCATCTTCTCCCCCCGCCGCGGGCAGGACTGGCGCCTCATCCCGGTCGCCCTGGCAGGCTGCCTGCTCGACATCCTGCTCTGGCGCCTCGGCCTGTTTCACTTTCCGTCCGGTTTTCCGCTCTGGCTGTTGCTGCTCTGGTGCGGTTTCTCCCTGACCCTCTCCCACGGCCTTCGCTGGCTTCGCCCCTTGCCGCGCTGGCAACAGGGGCTGTTCGGCATGGTGGGGGGCGCCTCCTCCTATATGGCGGGGGCCGCCATGGGGGCAGTAAACTTACCCTGGGGCATCTGGACAAGCGCAGTGCTGCTGGCGGTGATCTGGATGTGGTGGTTACCCGTACTCCTGTGGGTAACGGTCAAGCTGGAGGGTGAGACGAGATGAACACCTTTTCGACCGACACCTTGTTGTTTTCCAAGTGGACCAGGGATGGCCAGTGCGAGCTGGCCGAGCGTTTCTACCTGGTGGTGGCCTGCCAGCGCGATGCCCAGGGGCATCTGGCGAGCGTGGTGATGCAGGATATCAACACCCTGCAGGAACAGGAGATGGACTGGCATGAACTGGAGGATCCCGCCCGTTGGCACATGGGGTGGAACTAGCCTGCTGCTGGCGGCCTTGAGCCTGCCACTGTTTGCGACCGCCCAGAGCGTTGCCGCCCCCTGGCAGGGGCTGCGCACCGTGGGACAGGGGGAGATGCGCTGGCTCTGGTTCAAGCTCTATGACGCCACCCTCTACAGCGAGAGCGGCCGCTATCAGCCGGGGCGCTACCCGCAGGCCCTCAGCATTACCTACGCGAGGGCCATCGAGCGCCAGGATTTGCTGGAGGCGACCGCCGCCGAGTGGCAGCGGCTCGGCCTTGGCAGCGAGAGTGAGCGCCAACACTGGCTGGCTCGACTGGCCACGCTCTGGCCGGATGTCGCCCCCGGCGACAAGCTGGTTTTTTATGTGGACGAGCAAGGCACGGGCCACTTCTGGTTGCGAGATCGCCTCCTTGGCTCTCTCGATGATCCCGCCTTCGCCCCCGCGTTTCTTGCTATCTGGCTGACTGACGACAGCCGGGATCCCGCTCTGACCCGCCGCCTGCGCGGCCAATCCTGATGGAGTATTCCATGAAGTTCTCTTCCTGGTGGCGTCTTGCCTGGTTGCTGCCCCTGCTGTGGCTCTCTGGTTGCGGCGCGGGTCTTGACGATTATCGCGGCTCCCGGCCGGGTTGGGATCTCGCCCGTTTCTTCAATGGCAAGCTGGTGGCCCATGGCCTGGTGACGGACCGCAGCGGCGAAGTGACCAGTCGCTTTCGGGTCGAGATGCAGGGGCACTGGCGAGAGGGCAAGGGGGAGCTGTTCGAGCAGTTCTACTTCGATGATGGCCGTCGGCAGACCCGCACCTGGTTCTTGAGCAAGGGGGCGGATGACCACTGGCGCGGCACGGCTTCAGACGTGGTGGGGGAGGCGGTAGGCAAGACAGCGGGCTTTGCCCTCAACTGGCGTTATCAACTCGATCTGGCTCTGCCGGATGAGAGCGTGGTGAGGGTGAGCTTTGATGACTGGATGTATCTGCTGGACGACGATCGCCTGATCAACCGCGCGAAGATCAGCAAGTTCGGCATTCATCTCGGCGAGGTGATCCTCTATATCGAACGGCTTGAGCAATGAAAGCCGGTGCATTTTTTGCCGACAATAGCTATTGGCTATGGATCGGCAAGGCACAGACGATTGTCCTTTGAGTCTGCTTCTGGATAAGCTGACTCCGTTCCCGATAATGCTTACCACCTGGAGGTGAATCATGAAGAGCCCCATTGGTCTTGATACCGTTCAATCACAAGCCCTGGCCGCCGAGCTCAACAAGCTGCTGGCCAGCTACCAGATCCTCTACATGAACGTCCGTGGCTTCCACTGGAACATCCGCGGCAACCAGTTCTTCGAGCTGCACCTGAAATTCGAAGAGATCTACAACGACCTGCTGCTGAAAGTCGATGCCCTGGCCGAACGCATTCTGACCCTGGATGGGGTGCCCCTGCACAGCTTCAGCGACTACATCCAGGTGTCCGCCATCCCCGAGCAGAAGGGGCTGCATGACGGTCGTGCCTGCGTGGAATCCCTGCTAGCGAGCTTCCGCGAACTGCTGGTTGCCCAGCGCCGCATCCTGGGTCAGGCCGCCGATGCCGGTGATGAAGGGACTGCGTCCATCCTCTCCGACTATGTGCAGCAGCAGGAGAAACTGGTCTGGATGCTGCGCGCCTATCTGGCCTGATGAACCTGGGGCCGGCTGCCCATGCCCCGGCCCGTATCATTGCCCCTGTTGTTGCAAACCCGAGTTGTCTCTCCTTGATTTCCCACCCGCTTGCCGCCCGATTTGGGCGGCTTTTTTCTATTTGATCTGCATCAATGAAATGTTAATTGGTAAATTGAATGCCTATTAAGTTTTCCAGGAGGGGAATAGAATCGCCACAAAACAGATAACTGAAATGTCCAATTAGGAGAGACATGATGTTTTGTGTGCAATGTGAACAGACTATTCGTACCCCGGCAGGCAACGGCTGCGCCTATGCACAAGGCATGTGCGGCAAGACGGCTGAAACTTCTGATCTGCAGGATGTGCTGATCTATACCCTGCAAGGGCTCAGCGCCTGGGCCCTGGCGGCCCGCGAGCACGGCATCGTCGACAGCGAAATAGACGCTTTCGTGCCCAAGGCGTTCTTTGCCACCCTCACCAACGTCAACTTCGACTCCGCTCGCATCGTCGCCTACGTCAACCAGGCGCTGGCCTATCGCCAGCAACTGGCCGCCAAGCTGGCACCGCTGGCGGTGCAGGCCGACACGCTGCCCGCCGCGGCCAGCTTCGAACCGGGTGCCGATCTGCTGGCCCAGCTTGCCCAGGCGCCGCAGACCGCGGTCAACCGGGGCAAGAACGAGGTCAACGAAGACATCATGGGGCTGCGCCTGCTCTGCCTCTACGGCCTCAAGGGCGCCGCCGCCTACATGGAACACGCCCGGGTGCTGGATCAGCAGGATGCCGGGGTCGCCGCCGAATTCCATCGCATCATGAGCTGGCTCGGCACGGATCCCTGCGATCTGGATCTCCTGTTCAAGTGCGCCATGGATATTGGCCTGCTGAACTTCAAGATCATGGAGATGCTGGATCTCGGTGAAACCACCGCCTTCGGCCACCCCGAGCCGACCCAGGTACGCGTCACTCCGGTACCGGGCAAGTGCATCCTGGTCTCCGGCCACGACATGGTGGATCTCAAGCTCATCCTGGAGCAGACCAGGGGCACTGGCATCAACGTCTACACCCACGGCGAGATGCTGCCGGCCCTGGCCTACCCCTTCTTCAAGCAGTACCCGCACCTGGTGGGTAACTATGGCTCCGCCTGGCAGAACCAGCAGAAGGAGTTTGCCAACTTCCCGGGCGCCGTGGTGATGACCTCCAACTGCATCATCGACCCGAACGTGGGCAACTACTCGGATCGCATCTTCACCCGCTCTATCGTCGGCTGGCCCGGTGTGACCCACCTGGAAGGGGAAGATTTCTCCGCCGTTATCGCCAAGGCGCAAGCGCTGGAAGGCTTCAAGCACGTTGAGCTCGAGCACTTCATCACCATCGGTTTTGCCCGCAACGCCCTGATGCAGGCCGCTCCTGCGGTGATCGACAAGGTCAAGGCTGGCGAAATCAGCCACTTCTTCCTGGTGGGGGGATGTGACGGTGACCGTGCCGAGCGCGCCTACTACACCGAGTTTGCCAAGGCGATCCCGCAGGACAGCCTGCTGCTGACCCTGGGCTGCGGCAAGTACAAGTTCAACAAGCTCGATTTCGGCGACATCGGCGGTATTCCGCGCCTGCTGGACGTGGGTCAGTGCAATGATGCCTACTCCGCCATCCAGCTGGCCCTGGCGCTCGCCGACGCGTTCGAGTGCGGCGTCAACGATCTGCCCCTGACCCTGGTGCTCTCCTGGTTCGAGCAAAAAGCCATCGTCATTTTGCTCACCCTGCTGGCGCTCGGCGTGAAGGACATCCGCACCGGCCCGACCGCCCCGGCCTTCCTCACCCCGGCCCTGCTCAAGGTGCTGGAGGAGCAGTTCGGCCTGAAAGGAACCACCACGGCAGACGCGGATCTCGCCGAGATCCTGGCGGCCTGAGCAAAGATACAGCCTTACACGCTCAGCATGTTGTAAGCCTTTGGCGAGCCTGATGGCTCGCCTTTTTTTAACGCTATTTCCGAGCAAGAGGAGCCTTGCGATGACCTCCACTTCTTTGAGCCTGCGCTGTATAGCCCGCCGGGCAGAGACCCACGACGTGGCGAGCTGGCAATTTGAACCCCTGGCTGGCGACCTGCCCTCCGTGCTGGCCGGCCAGTGCGTCACCCTGCACACGATGATTGACGGCAAGCCTCACTGCCGCGCCTACACCCTCTCCTCCAGCCCGCAGGATCCTTTCTGGCAGGTCACCATCAAGGATGTGGGGCTGGTCTCTCACCATCTGCACCAGAGCCTGCAAGTGGGGGACGAGATCCGGGTAGACGGCCCCATCGGCGATTTCCACCTGACCGCGTTCCCCTGCGAGCGGCCGCTGCTGCTCAGCGCCGGCTCCGGCATCACCCCCATGTGGGCCATGCTGCGGGACGAGCTGGCCAAACGGCCGGATGCAGACATTCGCTTTATTCACAGCGCCAGAACCCCCGGGGATGTGATCTTCGCGAGGGAACTGGCTTCACTGGCCGAGGCTCATGCCGGTGTGCGCCATGCTTTAGTGCTGGAGAAAGTTGGGGAAGAGGCGCCAACGGCTCATCCCTGGGTTGGCCGGCTCACACCGGGGATGCTCAAGGAATTGGCGCCGGATCTCTTGAGCCGCCATGTCTATCTGTGCGGGCCAGCCCCCTATATGGCGGTGGTGAGCGAGATGCTGGCCGGGCTCGGGCTGCCCCCCGAGCAGTTGCATCAGGAGTCGTTCGGCCTGCCTGGGGTGGCCTCAAGCGCGGCGCCAGTTGCGGCCGATAGCGACCACTTCTGGCTGACCCTCAAAAAGAGCGGCAAGAAAGTGAAGATACTGCCTGGCCAGACCCTGCTGGCGGCACTGGAGGGGGCGGGGGAGACCATGATGGCCGCTTGCCGCGCCGGGGTGTGCGGCGCTTGTCGCTGCACCACGGAAGGCGAAATCAAGCGCCAGAGCGTGATGACCCTGAGCGCGCAGGACCTCGAGAACGGGGTGGCGCTGGCCTGTTCCTGCACCGCCAGAGGGGATGTGAGCCTGGAGTATTGACGGGCGTCATTGGTATCCCGAGCTTTTCCCGGGCGGGTCGTGCGGGTAGACTCAACCCCAGTTTCAGCAAAGTACGGGATAAAAAATGACAATTCTGGTGACGGGGGGAGCCGGTTACATCGGTTCCCACACCCTGGTCGAGCTGCTTGGTACCGGGCAGCAGGTCGTAGTACTGGACAACCTCTCCAACGCTTCCCCCGAGTCTCTCAAGCGGGTCGAGCGGATCACCGGCAAGCCGGTCACCTTCGTGGAAGGGGACATTCTGGACAGAGCCTGCCTGCAACGGCTGTTTGCCGAACACAGGATAGCATCCGTGATCCACTTCGCCGGCCTCAAGGCGGTGGGGGAATCCGGCCAGATCCCGCTCACCTACTATCAGAACAACGTGACCGGCACCCTGGTGCTGTGCGAAGAGATGGCCAGGGCCGGCGTGTTCCGGCTGGTGTTCAGCTCCTCGGCCACCGTCTATGGGGATCCGGCCTCGGTACCCCTGCGGGAAGATTTCCCCACCAGCGCCACCAACCCCTATGGCCGCTCCAAGCTGATGGTCGAAGAGATCCTGCGTGACCTCTCCAAATCCGATCCCCGCTGGGCCATCGTGCTGCTACGCTACTTCAACCCGGTGGGGGCTCACGAGAGCGGCCTCATCGGTGAAGATCCCAACGGCATCCCCAACAACCTGCTGCCTTACATCAGTCAGGTCGGCGTGGGCAAGCTCAAGGAGCTGGGGGTCTTTGGCAACGACTACCCGACCCCGGACGGCACTGGGGTGCGCGACTATATCCACGTGGTGGATCTCGCCATCGGTCACCTCAAAGCGTTGGCCCGCATCAAGAGTGATACCGGCGTCTTCACCTATAACCTCGGCACCGGTCAGGGCTATTCCGTGCTGGAGATGGTCAAGGCGTTCGAGGCAGCCAGTGGCCGTGCCATTCCCTACCAGATCAAGCCCCGTCGCCCCGGTGACATCGCCGAGTGCTGGGCTGAACCGGCTCTGGCCCGTGACGAGCTGGGCTGGCAGGCTGAGCGGGGTCTGGAGCAGATGATGATCGATACTTGGCGCTGGCAAAGCCAGAACCCGAACGGTTATGGCCCTGCTGCGAAGCCGTGATCACTGGTCATGGGCTGCTCGGGAACCTCATTTATTCATATAGACTCGGGTCCCAGCGCTGCTCTTCGCCTTGCTGACAGCGTCTCGCGACGACCCATCAGGCCTGATGGTTTGCAGCCTGAATAGCAAAACGCCCCGGCATGCCGGGGCGTTTTTTCATGAACAACGCGCGGGTTACTGAATGCTCTTGCCGGCGCGGACATCCTTGATGATAGCCTTGAGGCTGGCCAGATCCCGCGGTGCGCCGCGCAGGATCTGATCGCCGATGATAAAGGCCGGGGTACCGGAAATGGCCATGGCTTCGGCCAGCGCCCGGTTGGTACCCAGATTCTGATCGATGCTGCCGTCCTTGATCTTCGCCTCGACCTTGCTCCAGTCCACGCCGGCGGCCCTGGCGACGTCTTTCACCTGGGCTTCGTCGGAGAGGGGTCCCTGATGGGCGTACAGCTTGTCGTGGAAGGCCTGGTATTTGTCGGGCTGGCCGAGCTTCACCGCCAGCGCCGCGCGGGCGGCGTAGTAGGAGGTTTCGCTCAGGATGGGGAACTGCTTGTAGATGTAGCGGATCTCCTTGTCCTCAGAGAGCAGTTGCTGAATGAGGGGATGAGCGCGCTTGCAGTAGCCGCAGTTGTAGTCGAAGAACTCCACCACCGTCAGGCTGCCCTTGGGATTGCCGCTCTCGGGATCCTGGTTGGCGAAGAGCTGCTTGGCATGGGCTTCTATCAGCGTCTTGTCGTTCTCGGCCTGCTGGCTCTCCTGCTTGGCACGCAGGGCGTTGGACATCTCGACCAGGATCTCCGGATTCTTGACCAGATAGTCGCGCACGATCTGCTCGACATCGCTCTTGGTCAGCTCGCTCGCCTGCACGGGCGCCGCAAGCAGGGTCGCGCCGGTCAGGGCGGCGAACAGGGCATGTTTGATTCTCATAAGTCCATCTTGCTGGGGATGTGGTAGTGGCCCCTATAGTGGGTGAGTCTGTTTTCAAGTCAAGCCATCCGCTTGAAAAAGCACGGTTTGCAGCGGTTTTGCCGGTTTTGTGCGCCAGATAGCCCAATAAATGGGCAAACAAACGGAGTAGGGATTTACAAGGGCTGGGGGCATGGGTAATATGCGTCGCACTGCTGCGGAGGGGTGGCAGAGCGGCTGAATGCACCGGTCTTGAAAACCGGCGATGGGCGACCATCCGTGGGTTCAAATCCCACCTCCTCCGCCATCTATATAGCCCAACTGATTGATTCGGTTGGGCTTTTTTGTATCTGAGATTTTTGGTATGCCAGTGAGTATGCCATTAGGTGTTGGCTGTCCTACCCCTTGATAGCATTTCTTTGGACAGTTCATTGCCACGCCTCCCTCAAGTTACCCAAAACAAGAGAGGGCCAATGGCCCTCTCTTGCTATCTATTTTGTTGGTCAGTGCAAACAGCACTGCTTGTACTTCTTGCCGCTGCCACAGGGGCACGGCTCGTTACGGCCAATCTTGATGGGTGCCTCCACTGGTTGAGAACGTGCCGGGCGCTCGCTGCGTTGCGCCAGAAAGTGGGCATGCAGGATACGAGCGGCAAAGCGGGCCTTGGTGGCTTGTTCTTGCAGGTGTTCATTGCTGAGCGCTTCGAGCGATGTAGGCATCTTCTCCAGGGGTTCAGATATCATCGCCAGTGCGGCAGCTTCAGGAGCAGGTAGCGCGGGCCACGGGGCCAGCTCAAGACCTCCCAGGTAACCACCACACCAGTCGTGGATCAGCGGGACCCATTCCCCGTGTCGCTCAAATTCCGGCGCCACCGGGAAATAGTCTTCAGGCGCATAGGTCATATGACAGAGTTTTTGGGTGAATAGAAGTTGAGCTTGTGATATTAAAAAGTCATCGAAAATACGATTTGGGGGATGCTTGCCCCGGTCAAGAATGGAGTGATGGGGATGCTTCTCGCAAAAAATTGCTACGCAAAGGACAACTTGAAAATTGGAAAAACAATAAAATTGGGCACGTTGTATGAGTATAGAGATATAGAAAGTGCTCAAATCGTCGATGATGGCGAAGGTAAACACTCTTTTGTACTAAATTTTGATGGAACAGTTGATATTGAACCAAAGTGGTTCAATTTCATACTTCAGGGGGCAATCAGCGTAGGGGGCGATGAGAACCATCCACGAATCCTAGGGAGCATGAGCGCAGCGATAGAACATCTTCACATTGTTGAAAATACTGGGCAAATACTCAGGGTACGAGACACACGCGCAAGCATTCATCGAGAAGCTCTTAACGGATTCATTTTTTGTGTATCACGCGTTAGAAAAAAGCGTGATGCTGTTGGATTATTTCCAAACTACGATGACTGTTGGTATATGACGGCATCAAAAGCTCACAGCCTTGGACTTGAGCTTTCAATATTACTCCGTGATCGGATTACCTCCGGACGCCACTCAGGTAATCACATCGTTGATCCAAACGTATCATTAGAAAATCTGTCAATTTACTGCCGACATGAACCAGTGTCTTACTTGAGTCGTGAGATTCATATTTCTGATACCAGCGACTTCACGATAGAACACTTTATGCGCAAAATCTCGGATATGGCTTTTGTGAAGCCCCCCTCTTTCTCAGCAGAAAAAGAGTACCGATTTAGTTTCACTATTGTTGCTGGAGAAATGATCCTTATGCCTACAGTGAAAAATGTTATTTTGAAGGCTGAACACTTAGTTGATTGGACTGTATAGCGTTAGGGAAGGTGCGAACAAGTCCCTGACATGAGATCATGTTTGTCATCTGGAGCCATGGAACAGGGTTCATCATGAGTCATCAACTTACCTTCGCCGACAGTGAATTCAGCAGTAAGCGCCGTCAGACTAGGGAAGGTGCGAATAAGTCATATGGCACGAGAGCATTTACTGGTAACCCATTGATATTAAATGACTAAAATTTTCATTTTTTGTTCGTGGGATACTTGTTCGCACTTTCCTTAGTTGACAGTATAGGAAATTTTAATTCTTACCTTTCTCAAAAGGTAACTGCCTTTTGCGAAAGTCGGCACTCTCTATTGTATCAGGTCCTCGTTTGGAAAAAAATTCCCCGTCCAAATTTGCCTATCAGACGAACCTCCAGGAGGTCGCTACCTCGCCACCGGCAGGTCCTCCCAGCGAGTGGTGTAACAGGGGCTCAGGTGTTCTTGTCGCATCATCCACTCGGCTGACTTCGTGCCTTGGCTGGCAAAGCCTATGCGCCCTAATCCCTTGGCTTTGATCTGGTCCATCACAGCCATCAGCGCATCCGATTGAGCATAGGACGGGGCAAACAGATCTGCCTGTTGCTGCCCCTTGGGGGTGAACTCACTCAGCATGACGCCCCCCTTCTGATAACGGTAACCGTCGCGCCAAATCTGCGGTAGTAGCACGTTCACTTGCTGCAGCAACAACCGAGTGTCATCGCTAGGGCAAACTAGCCGAACGCCAGCCTGCTCACTGTAGTAAGGCGCTCGTTCGTCAAAGGGGCTGGTTCGCACGAACAGGTGCACCCGCTGGCAACACATCCCCTCGGCCCGCAGCTTCTCGGCTGCGCGAGCCATAAAGCCTGACAACGCTTGGGCCATTTCCCCACGGTCAGTCACGCGCTCCCCAAAGGAACGACTTGAGAGGATCTGCTGCTTCGCCGCCGGTTCAACTGTCAGCTCTGCGCAAGGCAGGCCACGCAGCTCCTGTACGATCCGCTCGACCACCACGCCGTATTGGGCGCGTAACCCTTTGGCATCGCTAGCCACCAGGTCAGCCACGGTGTTGATGCCTTGCGCCGCCAACTTGGCTCCCAAGCGCCGTCCTATGCCCCACACCTCATCCACCGGGGTGATAGCCATCAGCCGAGCGCGGCGCAGCTCGTCACGCAAGTCCACGACGCCGCCAGTGGCAGGCCATTTCTTGGCTGCATAGTTGGCCAGCTTAGCAAGGGTCTTGGTGGGGCCGATCCCAACCCCTACCGTTAGGCCGGTCCATTGCCACACTCGCTGCCGGATCTGTTGTCCATAGGCTGTCAGGTCCCCGGCAAACGACTCCGACAGTGACAGGAATGCTTCATCGATGTAAAGGAAAGAAGAACAGCCATGGACATGACTTCAGCTCAGACATTCCGCTACTCAATCTCTGATGTCGGATGTCCATAGAAAGAACCTCTTTTCCAGGAAATTGGGGCTTGAAGTCCATACCTGCGCAATTGCACCCATTTGACCAGTCAATTGCATTGGTACTGACCACCGCGTGCATCCGACTTGGCCAGTGGGCAGCAGAGACGCAACAGGCAGAAACCGGCCAGAAGCAGTCAGTCAATCATGCGTTACAGTGATTTTTTGCAGCTCTTTATAGAGCCGTTAGCTGCTGCCACCAATAATCCATAGGCCTGCCAGTCGTCAGACAGTCTTATTCTCGATCAGACGATTGCCCCGTCGATGACCAGTAGCTCACCGGTGATGGAGCCAGAGTCCGGTCTTCGGATGCAGGACTCCTGGCTTTGCTCACTCAGCGCCGATCCCGGCCATCGGTTCAGTTTGGCCCCAGCCACCGCCCAGAGACCTGAACAGGTCAACCAGCGCAATCTGCCGTTCCGTGCTGATTTGAATTAGTGTGGTCTGGTTGCTAAAGGTGCTGCGCTGGGCGTCAAGATAACGCAGGTAGTCGTCCACGCCGCCCTCGTAACGCGCCTTAGCCAGGGCCATCGCAGCCTCGCTGGAACCGGCCAGAGCCTGGCGGGCAGCCTCCTCGCGGCGCAGGGTGTCGGTGGCGGCCAGGGCATCGGCCACTTCGCGGAAGGCGGTCTGGATGGTGCCTTCGTAGTCGGCCACCGCCGCGTCCTGGCGCACTTCGGCGAGGTCCAGGTTGGCGCGGTTGCGGCCACCGGCGAAGATCGGCAGCGACAGCGTCGGGGCAAAGCTCCAGGCCCGCGAGCCGCCATCGAACAATCCGGACAACTCGGCACTGGAGCTGCCCACCGAACCGGTCAGGCTGATCCGGGGAAAGAACGCGGCGCGAGCTGCACCGATATCGGCATTGCGCGCCTTGAGGCGGTGCTCGCTGGCGAGAATGTCCGGGCGCCGTTCGATCAGTTCCGAGCTGGTGCCGGGGGCGATGTCCTGCAGCACCATCAGGTCGTCGCGGGGCGTCGCGGGCAGCAGGCGAGCGGCATCTGGCGTGCCGAGCAACAGGACCAGGGCGTTGTCCGCCTGGCGTAACTGGCGTTCGGTGCTCTCGCGCTCGGCCCTAGCCTGTTCGGCAAGGCCGACCGCTTCCTGGTAATCCAGGGCGGTGGCGGCCCCCGCTGCACGGCGCTGGCTGACCAGCTCCAGCGAGGCCATGCGGCTGTCCAGGGTTTGTTCGACCAGGGCCATGCGGCGTAGCGCACCATCGCGGGTCAGGTAGGCCTGGATGACCTCGGCAACCAGGCTGATCTGCGTGGCACGGGTCGCCTCCTCGGTCGCCAGGTAGGTCTCCAGCGCGGCCTCGGAGAGGTTGCGCACGCGGCCGAACAGGTCGACTTCGTACTCCGCGAGGCCGAGGCCGACCTGATAGTTGCTGGTCACTTCCGAGCGCCCGGTCTGCGACAGATCGGCAGGCAGGCGCTGGCGGTTGCCGCTGGCATTGGCGTTGATCGAAGGCAGGCGATCAGCACGCTGGATGCGGTACTGGGCACGCGCAGCTTCGATATCCAGCAGCGCCTGGCGCAGGCTGCGGTTGTTGCTCAGCGCCGTATCCACCGCGCGGCGCAAGTCGGCATCGACGATGAAGGTCTGCCAGTCCAGCGCCTGGGCACGGGCGCCCTCCGCGTCGGCGGCTTGCCAGTGCGACGCGACCGGTGCCTGCGGGCGCTCGTAGGTCGGGGCCAGCGAACACCCCGCCAGGGCGGCGATGGCCAGGGGCAGCAGAGCGCGACGGAGCATGAAGTGAGAGGTCATCGCATTACTCCGCTTTATGCAGGGGATGGTTGTCGGTTTGCTGAGGTTTGGTGCGCAGCAGCGACAGCACCCAGACGAAGAAGATCGGCACGAAGATCACCCCGAGCATGGTCGCGCTGAGCATCCCGCCCAGCACCCCGGTGCCCAGTGCGCGCTGGCTCGCAGCGCCGGCGCCAGTGGCGATGGCCAGCGGCACCACGCCGAGCATGAACGCCATGGAGGTCATGATGATCGGGCGGAAACGCAGGCGCGCGGCTTCGACAGCGGCATCGCGCAGCGAGTAGCCGTCTTCCCACAGGTCCTTGGCGAACTCGACGATGAGAATGGCGTTCTTCGCCGCCAGGCCGATCACGGTGATCAGGCCGACCTTGAAGTACACGTCGTTGGGCAGGCCGATGGCAGTCACCGCCAGTACCGCGCCGAGTGCGCCGACCGGCACGATCAGCATCACCGTCAGCGGGATCGCCCAGCTCTCGTAGAGCGCCACCAGCAGCAGGAACACCACGGTGATGGCCAGCGCGAACAGCATCGTCGCCTGGCCGCTGGCGACCCGCTCCTGATACGAAAGCCCGGTCCACTCGTAGCCGATACCTTCGGGCAGCTCGGCAGCGATGCGCTCCAGTTCGAGCATCGCCTCGCCAGTGCTCACGCCGGGCGCGGCGTCACCGGCAATGCGGATCGACGGGTAACCGTTGTAACGCGCGACCTGCACCGGGCCTTCCTCCCAGCTCGTGGTGACGAAAGCACTCAGCGGTACCAGGCTGCCGCTGTCGTTGGGCACATGCAGGCGCAGGACGCTTTCCGGCGTCATGCGCTCGGCCTGTTCGGCCTGTACCACCACGCGCTGCTGGCGGCCGGCGTTGGCGAAGTCGTTGATCACCGACGAGCCGAACGCAGTGGACAGCGCGCTGCTGATCGCTTCGAAGCTGACACCCAGCGTGCGGGCCTGCTCACGGTCGATCACCAGGCGCAGCTGCGGCGCCTCGGCCAGACCTTCCATCATGGCGTAGAGGAACTTCGGATTGCCGTTGACCTTGCCCAGCACTTCATCGCGCGCTGCCAACAGGGCATCGCGGCCGAGACCGGCGCGGTCCTGCAGGCGCAGGGCGAAGCCACCGGAGTTACCAAGGCCTTCAATCGGCGGTGGTGGTACCGACATGATTGCGCCGTCATCGAGGTTGGCGAAGTGCTCGTTGACCGCAACCGACTCGGCTTCCGGCGACTGCGAAGAATCACGCTCAGACCAGTCCTTGAGCAGCGGGAAGGCAATGGCCGCGTTCTCGCCCATGCCGGAGAAGCTGAAGCCAAGCACCAGGAAGGTCGTCTGCACGGCCTCGCGGGCCATCAGAAATGACTCCAGCTCTCCACCAGCGGCCGAGGTACGCTCACGGGTGGCGCCGGGCGGCAGCTGGATGTCGACGATCATGTAACCCTGGTCTTCCACCGGCACGAAGGATTCCGGCAGGCGCATGTAGAGAAAGCCCATCAGCACCACCACGCCCAGGTAGATGAACATCACCCTCCCGGCTCGCGGCACCAGCTTGTCGTTGAGCTTCGTGTAGCGGCTGGTCAGGCTGGTGAACTTGCGGTTGAACCAGCCGAAGAAGCCAGTCTTCTCGTGATGGCCTACAGGAATCGGCTTGAGCAGCGTGGCGCACAGCGCCGGGGTGAAGGTCAGCGCGAGAAAGCCCGAGAACAGAATCGACACCGCCAGCGACAGCGAGAACTGCTGGTAGATCACCCCCACCGAACCCGCCATGAAGGCCAGCGGCAGGAACACCGCCGACAGAACCAGGGTGATACCGATGATCGCCCCGGACACCTGCCCCATCGCCTTGATGGTCGCCGGCACCGGCGCCAGGCCTTCCTCGGCCATGATCCGCTCGACGTTCTCCACCACCACGATGGCGTCGTCCACCAAGATGCCGATGGCCAGCACCATGCCGAACATGGTCATCATGTTCACCGAGAAGCCCAGCAGGTACATGAAGGTCAGGGTACCAAGCAGACACACCGGCACGACGATGGACGGGATCAGGGTGTAGCGCACGTTCTGCAGGAACAGGAACATCACCAGGAACACCAGCACCATGGCCTCGATGAGGGTCATGATGACCTTGTCGATGGCCACGTCGACGAAGCGCGAGGTGTCGTACGGCACGGAGAACTCGACGTTGTCCGGGAAGTTGGCCGACAGCTCGGTCAGACGCTGCTTGACCGCCTCGGCGGTCTGGATCGCGTTGGCACCGGGCGACAGCTGCACGGCGGCGGCAACGGCGGGCTTGCCGTCCTGGCGCGAGCCGAAGTTGTAGTCCTGGCTGCCGACCTCGATGCGTGCCACGTCGCCCAGGGTCAGGCGCGAGCCGTCCTGGTTGGCACGCAGCACGATGGCGGCGAATTCCTGCGGGTTGTCCAGGGTGCCCTTGACCGCCAGGGTCGCCGTCAGCTCCTGCTCGCTGGAACCCGGCGTGCTGCCGAAGGCACCGGCCGGCACCTGCACGTTCTGCGCGCG
Organism: Aeromonas sp. QDB17; assembly: GCF_027705305.1. Lineage (NCBI taxonomy): Bacteria > Pseudomonadati > Pseudomonadota > Gammaproteobacteria > Aeromonadales > Aeromonadaceae > Aeromonas > Aeromonas sp. QDB17. Next base: position 18,507 of record NZ_JAPDBP010000025.1, on the reverse strand, counting down.
GATGGCGTTGTTCACGTCATCAATGGACAGGCCGTAGCCAACCAGCTTCTGCGGATCGATCCACACGCGCATGGCCGCCTCGGAGGCGAAGAACTGCAGTTTGCCGACACCGGGTACCCGGCGGATTTCGTTGTTGATACTGCGCGCCGCGTAGTCGGCCAGCGCCGTGACATCGGAGTCCTTGTCGCCATCGGTGTAGCTCAGCGCATAGATCAGCAGGAAGCCGGCGGTGGCCTGCTCGGTCTGGATGCCGAGGGTCAGCACGGCCTGCGGCATGCGCGCCTCGGCCTTCTTCAGACGGTTCTGCACGTCGACCTGGGCCAGTTCGGGGTCGGTCCCCGGCTGGAAGGTGACGGTGATCTCGGCTATGCCGTTGGCGTTGCTGGTGGACTCGAAGTACAGCAGGTTCTTGGCGCCGTTGAGTTCTTCCTCGATGACGCTGGTCACCGAGTCGGTCAGCTCCTGCGCCGAGGCGCCGGGATAGGTGGCGGTCACGGTAATCTGCGGCGGCGCCACGTTGGGGTACTGTGCCACCGGCAGGAACGGAATGACCAGCAGGCCACCTAGCGAGATGAACAGGGCGACTACCCAGGCAAAATTGGGGCGTCGGATGAAAAACAGGGGCATGAATGGTTCTCCGGCTTACTGGGCCTGGGACTGTGGAGCTTTTTCGGCGGCGCCTTGCTCGCGTGGGATGACCTTGGCGCCCGGACGGATAGCCGCCAGCGAGCTGGTGATCACCTTGTCGCCGGCCTGCAGGCCCTCGCTGATCTGCCAGCGCGAGCCTTGCATGGCGCCAGTAGTGACCTGGCGCACCTCGACGGTATCGCCCTCGCCCAGCAGCATCACGCTGGCCTGGCCGTCAGCCGAACGCTGCACGGCACGTTGCGGCACCAGGATGGCGTTCTGGTTGAGCCCCTGCGGCGTGCGCACACGCACGTACATACCCGGCAGCAACACGCCCTCGGGGTTGTCGAACTGCCCTCGCAGGGCGATTTGCCCGGTGCTGCGATCCACCGAGATATCAGTGAACAGCAGCGTGCCCTTGCTCTCGATATCGGTACCATCGACGCGCAGCGACAACGGCTGGTCGCTAGCGCCGGCAACCTTGCCCTCGGCGATGGCCGCGCGCAGGCGCAGGGCGTCGGCAGCCGGCTGGGTGAAGTCGGCGTACACCGGATCAAGTTGCTGGATACGCGCTAGCAGAGTCGCCTCACCCTGGCCTACCAGCGCCCCTTCGGTGACCTGGGCTCGGCCGATGCGTCCGGCAATGGGTGCGCGAACCTCGGCATAGCCCAGGTCCAGGCGGGCGGTTTCGACATTGGCCTGGGCCGATCGCTTGTCGGCCTGGGCACTCTGCAGAGCGGCCTTGGCGTTGTCGAAATCCTGCTGGCTGACGGCGTTGATCTTCACCAGCGGCTCGTATCGGCGAACCATCGCCTGGGCCTGGAACAACTGCGCCTCGGCGCGGGCCAGTTCACCCTGCGCCCGCGACAGGGCCGCTTTGAACGGCGCAGGGTCGATCTGGAACAGCACGTCGCCGGCCTTCACGTCGGCCCCTTCCTCAAAGGTGCGCTTGAGCACGATCCCCGCCACCCGCGCGCGCACCTCGGCGACACGCACCGGCTCGATGCGTCCTGGTAGCTCGGCAACCACGGTGAAGGGCTCGGTCTGCACGCTGAGCACATCGACTTCACGCGCCGGCGCCTCCTCCCCTTGCTCTTCGGGCTTGTCGCAGCCAACCAGGGTCACGGCGACCAAACAGGAGATCACGGAAAAAGTGATCCACTCGCGAAATTTGTTCATATCTCACCCAAGCACGAAGCCAGTACGTAGTCGAAGCCGCGCATGATGCACATCAAAATCAAATGAGTCAATATTGACTCATTTTATTTTGATGTGAACAAAGCTAGTATCCTCTTTGAGAAAAATGAGTGTTCTAGGCAAAATACCCGCATCTGCCTGCGATAGATAAAGAGTGACCGATGGATTTAACTGCTGCCGATGAGAAATTGCTGAAGGCCCTGGCGATCGCCATCGTTGACCACCCGCGAGCCACGTTCAAAGAAATAGCCCAGGCAGCGGGAGTCAGCAAGGCGACGCTAAACAGGTTTTGCGGCGCCCGCGACAACCTGATCGAGATGCTTCTGGATCATGGTTCGGTGGTTATTTATCGGGTCATTGCCGATGCCGATCTTGAGTCGGCGCCCTTGGACGCATTGCATCGCCTGATCGAAGGCCATTTGACTCACAGGGAGTTGTTGGTTTTCCTCTCATTTCAGTGGCGCCCGGACACGTTTGATTTAGATGCAGGCGGCTGCCGATGGCTGCCTTACTCAGAAACGCTGGACGAGTTCTTTCTACGCGGGCAAAAACTGGGCGTATTCCGTATCGATATCGGTGCCCCGGCGCTTACCGAAATCTTCTCCTCCTTGATCTTCGGCCTGGTAGACGCCGAGCGCCGCGGCCGTATCGCACGCGCAGGTATGGCGGCGTTGATCGAGCAATTCTTCCTGAACGGGGCTTGCAACTACCAAACTTAACGGAAAGCAACGCTCAGTTTTTTTCCAACGGGTTGGCGGTGTCCGTTTTTGGCCGTTCTCTGACGGTCGTGACAGTGACACGCCCTGGTCAAGTTGAACGCAATCCGTGGTCAACGCCAACCCAAATTGGTGGTCAAGAGGAGTGCAATTTCGCACATACCTGAGGACTACTCACCACATCGCTTGCGTCGGTAGTAGCTTCCGCACTTTCCCCGTCTCTCACCGCTAAACAGCGCTTTCCGGTAGCGGACTTTAGAGCGGCTTGATACTGGCCAGCATGCAGAAATTCTGCCCGTGTAGCGTCACGACCGGACAAGCCACTAGGGTGGCGGTCAGGAAGGCAGGCAAACGGAACACGGCGAAGCACCTCGAAGGCGCTGGCCACTTGCCATCCAACTGGGCGCGGCCTTTAATCGGCGGATCTGGAAAGGAGACGGATATGCCATTGTTGGACGAGATTATTGGGTGGGCCGGCGGACTCAGACCCTGGCAGCAGGAAGCACTGCGCCGGATATTTGCCCGGGCCGAACTAACCCAAGATGACATCGAGACCATTCTGCGAATGGTTCGCGAGCAAGAACGGGAAGACGCAACCACGGGGGGAGCACGGCCATTCACGCTGGACGACGTACCAGGCGCCGGAAGTGGCGCAACCGTGCGGTTGGTGGGTGTCTCGGGGCTAGACCAGGTAAACGGCTTCCCGTCCGGTCGTGCCTTTGACCTCGCACCGGAGGGCATGACCATTTTCTTTGGTCATAACGGCGCCGGCAAATCCGGCTACGCCCGCGTCTTCAAGAATGCCTGCAACGCTCGGCATCGGGTGGAGGTCCTGCCCGACGCTTTTGGGGCGGCAACCCCAGCTAGACCGCCATCAGCAGATTTCGCCATTTTGGTGGATGGCACTCCGGAAACCGCACGTTGGGTCCAGAACGGGCCGGCCCATTTGCATTTGAGTTCGGTCTCGGTCTACGACGCGGCCTGTGCCAATGACTACATCGACGCGGAAGGGACCCCTGCATTTCAGCCCTACGGACTCACTCATCTGACGCGCCTGGTCCTACTTCAGCGTGATTTACAGGCACGGATTGGGACCGAACGCAATGCCTTGGCTCTGGATACCCGGCAATTCGAACCGCTGAAGGGTGACACCGAAGTCGGCCGCTACATCGCCAAATTAGGTGGGGACTCGGACCGCGCCGTGCTTGCTCGATTAGGGACGGTCGGTGACGATGAACTCCGGCGACTGGAGTTTCTGAAGCGGACATTACTGGAAAGCGATCCTGTGCCGCAGGCGCTGGCCTTGGAACGTTTGGCGACACGCTTGGACCAGGCGCAGCGTCGAGCCGAGGAAGTCCAGCGCTGGGTGAATGATCGTGCCATAGCACGGGCAAAGGAACTGATTACAACGGAAAAAACCGCGCATCTCGCCATGCAACTGGCGCAAGCGCGTCTTCAGGATCGAGACACACTGAACGCCATGGAGTTGCCGGTAACGTCCTCACCCACCGCCACGCTGCTGGAAGGCACAGGAGCTGAACTCTGGCAAACGATGTACCGAGCCGCTGAGGCTTTCTCTCAGCAGACGGCATACCCTGAACATCCCTTCCCGCACCTGGAACCGGACGCTTACTGCGTACTCTGCCAGCAACCTTATTCAACGGATGCCTCGGAGCGCATGCGGCGTTTCGCGGCATTTGTCGCCGACAGCGCCACGGCGGATGCGCAAGCCGCCACGCTTGCGCGCATGAACGCTCTAGGGAAGGTGCAGGCTGTCGATCTAAACGTTCTGGATGTGCCAACACGGGCTGACGTGGAGGAGCGACTGCCCGACCTACACGCTGCCATCACCGCAGCGGCATCGGTCTGGACCGCCCGGCATACTTGGGTTAGCCAAGCCCTGCAAACTGGAAACTGGTCCCCCGAGTCAGAACCGCTTCCTATCGAAGCAAACCTCGATAGTCTCTTCGCCGCCAAAGCTGCTTCGCTCCGAGTCGACGCCAATACCCTGCGGACCTCTGCCGATCCCGCTGTACGCTTGGCGCTGACCCAAGAACTGGCAGAGCTAGAAGCCCGACAACGCCTCGCCAACCAGCTTGGCGCGGTGGAGCGCTTTGTTCAGGACAGTCAGGCCCATGCCACATTGAGCCGCTGCCATGCCGCCCTCAACCCAGCGGCCGTGTCACGCAAACTGACGTCCCTGGCGGCGACGCATGTGACCGAGGCTCTGGCCGCTTCCATGAATGCTGAGTTGAAAGCCCTGGGCTATAAGCGACGGGTGCAACCCGACCTGAGCGGGCGCACAGAGCTGGGGGTGACCAAGGTCACACTGCGCCTGCAGGAAATCACGGCGAAAGCCTCCAAGGTGCTGTCAGAGGGCGAGCAGCGCGCGTTGGGGATGGCTATGTTCCTCGCCGAGCTCGAATCCCTGCCACATACTTCGACCGTTATTTTCGACGATCCGTCTACGTCGCTGGATCACGTATATCGTCGGGCCATAGCTCGGCGTTTGGTAGCGCTGGCTGAGACCCGCCAAGTGCTGGTGTTCACCCATGATGCGGTGTTCCTGACCGAGCTCGCGATGGCGCTTCAGCGTGCTGATCGCTCGGCCAGCTACAAGACCATCGGTTGGGACGAGTCGCCGGGACTAGTGAGCGAGGGGCTGACGTGGGCGACGATGGACACCAAGGCCCGCCTGGCCGATCTCGAAAGTCGTGCGAAAGCGCTGAACGTTCCGGTCGGCAGCGACCCGGATGATGAGCTTGAGCGGCAAATTGCATCGGGATACTCAAGCCTCCGAGGCACTGTCGAGCGCGCCATCCGCGAGGTTTTTTTGAACAATACCGTCCAGCCGTTCAGTGATGTGGTGAGCGTAGAAGCATTTGGTGCTGTCATTGGCCACCCCGCAGAGGAGTGGGAGCAGTTGCTGGCAGTGTATGCGCGGGCCTGCGAAGCTACCGAGGCCCACGACACCCCAGGCGAGCGCCAACTACCGCTTCCCGCGCGCGAGGAGTTGCTCGGCGATATCGCCCAGGTCCTGGAATTAATCAAAAACGCGACTAAACGCCGAACTGCCTACGAGAATCTACGCCGGGAGCGAACCGCGCAACGCAAGAAGCTCTTCGGCGGCTAGCCCGACGTTTCATGCCGGGCTGGTCGGGCATGGCTGTGTTTCTTTCGAATATTGCGAGCTCTCCGTTTCAAAGTTTTTTGTGGCCTCGCGGATTAAGAGGAAGCACATTGGAGGCCGGCAGTTGGCGCTCCAAGTCCGCAATACGGTCGTACAGCTCAAGAATGGTGGCGTCGGCCTCACCGAGTAGGCTGGCTAGGTGGTCACGCTGCTGCGTGATTTCCTCGATCCGTTCTCGAAGTCCACGATTTTTTCTGCGGGCTAATAAGCTGACTTGGCGCACTGATGGCGGACGTTGCTCAGCGTGTCCTTCCACGTACTTTTGGATCTCAGCGATCAGTAGGGGGAAACGAGCTTTTTTCAGTGCAGAGGGGTCGCTGCCGGCTTCCTTGGCAACGTTGTTCTGACTTACGGGCGTCCCCTTCGGCAGTCGTTCGGGCTTGTTGCTCTTCAGCCGCTCGAACGCTGCGCGATACTGCTCGCCGGCACCCATTCGCTTAGCCGGGTCAGCGGATTCAGGTTTGCCGGATGACATGGCGATAATTCTCCACACTACGTTTCTGGGCTTCCAACGAAGACCTTAGCGGACTATCTACCTCGGCAGCGGCCAGGCGCTCATCCAATACTGCCTCCAACACTTCGACTTCGTCGAGTTGCTCGGGGTCATAGAGAACGTCCGCACATGGTTTGGTTTCTCCGGGGGAATCGCCCCCTCCGCAGCGAGCGATATTGTCGATGCCCCCATAGGGACAGGGGGTACGGCTCGTGCAGATGCCCAGCAAAATCGGTCGATGAGTGACTGTCCCCTTCTTAGCCAGATTGATCGCTTTCTTAGCATCAGAGGCTGAGATCAGGCGGACAATCTCAGATTTTCGCTTCTCGCCGTGGGGGCTGACGAATCGGTTGCTCGTCAGCTGTTGCAGCTGTCTACCCAAAGTTTCGTACATGGTGCGGACGTAGTAGGTGTGGGCCTTCTCTTCCAGCCGTACCCTGGAATGGTTTTGCCCGTAGTAGAGACTCATCGCTCTGGCGACGTGCTTTAGCTGAAACTGCAATGAAGCGTCGCTGACCAGCCCGGATGCCTGCATATTCACTGCGCCGGTTCGTCGGAGTTGATGCCAGGCCAATGGCCAGATTTTGCCGACCGCAAACTCGTCGGTCAGCGTCGGCGTCACCAACCGAGCCAATGCGAAATCTTCCGGCGTAATGCGCAATTGCTCAGGGTCGAACAGCTTGTCGAACCACTGAAGCACATGGGCATAGCTCGGAATCGATGGCCGAATCGTGCGGTTGATCTTGGTGAACTTCGTTCCCCACGGTTCAAGGCAATAATCAAGCAGATAGCGCTTGGCCGGATCATCCGGCACCGAGGCCTCGCCGGGGGGAGAATCGCATTCTGCGCGGAGGTCTGCGACCACACGCATGGCTTCAACTGCCACCTGAGCTGACGGGGACGTCACCCAAAGTGCCTCAGAATCCGACATCGTCTTGGTCGTTCGTCCGCGCAATACATGGATGTCGCCAAACTGCGGATCACGTTCTATGTGCAAGCAATCGGCGCGCAGGTTCCAAGCCTCTTCGACTCGCATGAGGCTGAAATTCAGCAGATAGCACAGTCCAGATCGGCTCACGAGGTTGAGGTAGCGACTCAGAGTTTGAATGCGAATTTCGTCGTCGCTCACTCCCAGCCAGCGACGAAATAGTTCCACCATGCCAAACCGATGCGCTGTGTCGATGAATGGGCCGTAGTACTGCCGCCCAGTCCACTTTCCGTTTGATCCATCCGACGGCCACTGAAACGGATAGAACGATTGTGGCCTGCGTTGTCCTTGGAGACTGGCAGAGTTGTGCCGATAGGCAGCCAGACAGAAGCGGAAGCACTCCTCGACTTGGCCTCGATGCGCCAAAAAGTCATCCAGGCATTCACGCAAGCGTGTGATTTGATAGTGCCAAATGCGGGGCGGGATATAGGGGGTCTGGAGCTTCTGGTGGTCGGGCATGGCCGCTGCGAGGCGTGCCAACCCTGCGCGATCCAACAAGGTGAACCCCAGCGCATCCCGCCGCTCGTACAGTTCGTGCAGCAATGCCAAAAACTCACCGTACCGGGAAGCCTGGAGCACCTCCGGGAGAAGGTCGGCAACGCGCGGAAAATGACTCAGTTCGGATGCGAGAATGCCTTCTTGAGTGCACAAGACGAACAGCCGACGCATCTGGTCGAAGCGCGTTTTCAGGCCTCGGTATCCACGGGCTCCATTGGGGCCGTATAGCCACCAGCCGATTACGGTCCGCAATAAATCGGCGTTCGCAGGATCGATCGCGGCGACATATTTCTTAGCTGGGCCATCGCCGAAATTGAGAGTGAGCCGTTTTCCCGCCCACGCGTCGAGCCGCCAAATGGCATCGCCCCAACGGCTCACCACCTGGCCAGCGGCATCTATGATGATAGATTGGCCCCTTGAAGATCCAGACACTTCGCCCCTCTTAACTTAAGAGGTAGTCTTGGAACTATGTTCAGTACTAGTCGCAACGAGAAGATGGTCGAAGTGTTAACAGGGGCTGAGCGCCGTCGACGCCGGACTCCGCAGGAAAAGATCTCCATCGTGCAGCAGACCTTTGAGCCCGGAATGACCGTCTCTCATGTCGCTCGCTTGCACGACGTCAACGCCAACCAGCTTTTCAAATGGCGTAAGCAATTCCAGGAAGGCTCTCTCACGGCGATCACCGCCGGTGAGGATGTTGTTCCTGCCTCAGAGTTGGCTGCTGCCATCAAGCAGATCCGAGAGCTCCAGCGTCTGCTCGGGAAGAAGACCATGGAGAACGAGATCCTCAAAGAAGCCGTGGAGTATGGTCGAGCAAAAAAATGGATTGCGCATGCGCCCTTGTTGCCGGGGGACGACGATTAAGTGCTGTGAGCCAGGCCCTTAATGTATCGCGTGCGCAGCTATCCGTTCGTGTTCATCGAAAACCAGGTTGGCAAGATGGTCGTCATCATCGCCAGCATGATGATGCTGCCTTACTTGGCCGGATCATGGAGGCGATGGCTGAGCTTCCCTCCTATGGCTATCGCCGAGTCTGGGCGCTGTTACGGCGTCAGTCAGAGGCAACACGACAGCCTGTGGTAAACGCCAAACGGGTATATCGCGTCATGCGCGATCATGGACTGCTGCTGGAAAGAAAACCGGCTACACCATTGACCCCGCGGGCACATAAGGGGCGTGTTGCCGTCAAAGAGAGCAATCGACGTTGGTGCTCAGATGGCTTCGAGTTTCGCTGTGATAACGGTGAAAAACTACGAGTCACGTTCGCCATGGACTGCTGTGACAGGGAAACCTTGGATTGGGCTGCCAGTACCGGGGGTTACGACAGTGACACGGTGCAAGATGTCATGCTGAGGTCTGTCGAACGTCGCTTCGGGGATTCGTTGCCGGCATCACCGGTGGAGTGGCTGACTGATAATGGCTCGGCGTATCGAGCCCATGAGACCCGCGCGTTTGCACGAGAAATCGGGTTGGAGCCCAGAACTACTGCGGTGAGAAGCCCACAGAGCAACGGTATAGCGGAGAGCTTCGTCAAGACGATGAAGCGAGACTATATCGAGATGATGCCGAAACCAGATAGCCGAACAGCGGTAGGCAATTTGGCCATCGCGTTTGAGCATTATAACGAGCACCACCCGCACAGCGCCTTGGGATACCGTTCACCCCGGGAATTTCTGCGCAGTCGGGTATCACAACCCTAAGCGGGAAAAAGTGTCTGGATCTATGGGGTCAAATCCAGATGACCGGCCAATCACGCTGCGGTGGCCAGCACGGCGGACGGTAGTTCGGCGCATCAGGAATCGCTAGGGGCGAGTCGATGCCGAGGCCAAGTTCGGAAAGAATATTTTTCGTCATGCTGATCTTTGTCGCAGTTCTGCCAATTGGATGAAGCCATCCCAGGCCGGGTGGTAGTCACCTTCACTTATGCGCGCTCTGGCTTCTTCGACCCAAAGCCTGCGGACCTCGCTACTTTCTTCGAAGAAGCGCAGTTTGGCCGTCAGCCGATCGATCACTAGCAGGGCCGGATGCTCTGTCGTCAGGTGCTTACCCGAACTGGGTGGGCGGTAGCGTGCCAGTTCAAGCGATTTGAGGTGGCGCAAGCTACCGAGAGACCACACATGATCCTCACTTTCGATATCCCGGTGCTGGGTACAGAACAGGCAACCGGCAGCATTGATGCAGTCGGGTCGCGGACCATTCTTCGGCATCGTGCCCACTGGTTCAGGTGTGGCCGATACACATCTACCAGGAGCAGGAGGTGAAAGGGACGGATCGGTTTGCTGATGGAAGCGCGTAATTTCCACCATAGCGATCTGCGGATGGGGGTCGGCATATACGCGTATCAGCGTTTGCACCGTATGCTGGGCCAACTCCGCAACCTGTTGGGGATTCTGGGACTCCCGAAGCAACCAGTTGATGCGCGTCCCGCGCAGTTTTCGCGGTCTCACTATCGGTATGCCAAGCTCGCGGCAGATGCGCGTAACGTTCGTGAACTGCGTCGCCTCTTCTAGGATTCGTCCCCCGCTACGTATAAGCGGAAAGAGCAAACCATCCGGCTCATTGGGAAACCATTCGGAACGCCATTCGAGATAGCGCTCGAACCACTCTCGATAACTGGCAAAAATCTCGAATAGCACTTCTCCTTCCCGTCGTTTTTTGTAGGTACGTACCTGGTAGCCGTCTAAGTGGCTGGTGTAATGAAACTGCTCAACCCGCAGGGTATGTGCTTGCTGGAGGTTCATACCGGTCTGGGCGATGAACATCAGCAATTCACTCTCGATCCGTAAATTGACGATGGGGAAACGGGTCCGCAGTGTCCGATCTGCATCGTGGGCGGCACGCGCCGCCAGGGATGCTTCGATTTGCGCTTGGTTTTGCGGCCTGGTACGGCGGGCCGCTACTTTCTCGGGGCTCTGCAATCCCGACCATAGTTCCAGCACTTGGCCGGTGCGTAACGAAATACACACTGGGAGGGGGGCCATTGTCCCCCTCCAGGTCAATGCCTCGCATACGTCAGCTAGAAGGTGTCCGAATGCGAAGGTGTTTTGCAGACTCTGCTTGTCCGCTTTGCTCGTATGTACCTTGCCTTTGCCGCGCGGCTTGCGAATACGTGTGCTCTTGCTCAGGCTTGCTTGGCGGTCCAATGCTCGGTCCAGCATCGTCGCCGTGAGCCTGGTGAGATCGTACAGGGACCCTTCGCTGAAATTACGTTCGACTCGATGACGCTGGAGCAAGTGATCGGTCCAACGAATGAACGTGTCGGCCGCCGTCTCGAGACTGAGATTCACGTTTTCTGAATCGATCCAGGCAAAGAATCGACGTAATGCACTGATCTTGTTCTGCACCGAGAAGCGACTTCCGCCACCAGCAAGGTCGTCAGTCATGTGCTCATGCAGCCGCGTCACCAGCTCGAAACGTTCCGGCAAGGGACTGCCGAGTTCGCTCTGCGCGATCTGGCGGCCCACATGCTTCACCTTTGCTGCTGCACCTCCGCGAAACAGCAGTGGCCGGAGGTCCCAGGGCGTTTCAGTGGCCCCATACTCAAGCATCGGGAAAGTGAGGTCGAATTCGGAACTATCCATCGTACCGCGCCCCAGCGCCGATCCCGCTAAATGCCGCCATGAAGCTATTTGAGAGGGCTTGTTTGATCGGCAGTGCCTGTACGAATCGGATGTATTTGAAGGTGGTGGCTTCAGAGTTAGGCCCGTGGAGCAACGCGTCGCTGACCGTCGCAATTACAATAGCGACATCGGCACAAGCCGATAGCGCCAGACGTGCCAATTCGGTACCGAAGGTGCAGCGCGACTGATGGAAGCGGAATTTACGGAGCACCTGTAGTTCTGCTTTGACGCCCCGTTTTCGAAACTCGGACATCTCAACATTCACAGCAGATGACTGATCGGTGCCGCGCCTGCCATAGGCGTTACCAAAGCGGGTCAAGAACAGCAAGTCACGATTCTCGGGCGAGGCTTTCGCCTCTCGTTCCATCCTCCGCCAGCCTTTGGCATATTCCAGCAATTCATCACGCAACGCTTCGGGTATCCAGACCTGGCCAGTCACACCGAATTTCGTGTGCACTGGCGGAGCTGCGCCTGGACCAACTGCAAGGCGTAGAAGCCCTTCAGCGGAAGGGTCGGGGGCGGCGCGCTCCAGAGACTGAATCTTGAGATCACAGATGCTGCCGAGCCGCATCCCGGTAAAAAATCCAAGGGCCAACATGAGGTAGAGCTCGGGCGTGGCGTTCTCTGCGGCGAAATCCAGAATTGCATCGCGATCGGTCTCCGAGACTGGCAACAGCCCATCTTCAAGCGTTTGGCCTGGGCGCTTACGGTTCGGGATGCTGAGGTCGGTGGTGGTTCCGCTGATCGTTCGCTCGAACCCCACCCGGTCGAAGTATTTAACGACGTAGGGCTTTTCCCGCCACAGCTGGACGTGTGGAGAAAGAAGCTCCCTATGCCTTACCCACCGATAGAACATGATGCAATTGCGCATGTACTCAGACGCCGTGGATGGGCTGATCTGGCCGGCATCGCGCATCTTGATCAACGCCCCTCGGTATAGCACCAGGCAGCGGTCAGCTTTGCGAGCGGGAAACTCGAACCACTGCAAATCACGAGATTCAAGAAATTTAGCGTAATTGAGAAGGCCATTCATGTTACTGGCAACGGTCTTAAGAGAAGCGTCACCAGTCGTTGCTCGCTCCACTGCCCACAGGTTTGCCTCCCTCCAAGGTGCATAGTCTGCCCAAAAGATTTGGGGCAAGCCCTCAATGGATGGCCGGCTGCTACTGGGGGAGTATGCGACGGCGTTCTCTCTGCGCACGAGGTAATGGGGCACGAAATGAATGCGCTCTAGCGTCGCCATTCAACGCCCCTGGGACGCTTAACAATGTCCATAGATAGAACTCAATAGCTTAGGCGTCCGCACTATACAACTTACTCTTATCGATGGAGTAGACCTCCAGCTCGGGGGCCATGGTCTCCAACGTGCTCATCACCCTGCCAGACATATCGCCATAGAGCGCGTAGTTGGAGCTGAATGCCACACCGCCATGCGCCTCGAACTGCTCGCGGATCTTGAAGTAGGGCCCGGCCATCTTGATACCCATCGCCTTGGCCTCGGGGCTGCGTGACACCACGCATCCATCGTTGTTGGAGAGCACCACGATCGGGCGGCCACGCAGCTCAGGGCGAAACAGCCGCTCACAGCTGGCGTAGAAGTTGTTTACATCAACGAGCGCTATAGCCATCACGCTGCCTCAGATTGCCAATCACATGGGTGACCACTCCGAACAGCTCCAGGGAGAGGCTCATACAAGGGTCGATAGGCGCGAACGCCGGATTGGCTGGCAACAACCGCAACCTCGGCTTGAGCTGCAAGGTCTTTACCGTGAAGCCGCCATCGAGTAGTGCAATCACCACATCACCATGGCGCGGGGTCAGGCTCTTATCGACCACCAGCAAGTCACCGGGAAAGATGCCGACCCCGGTCATGCTCTCCCCCTCGGCACGCAGATAGAAGGTTGCTGCAGGGTGCGGCACGCAGTGGGTGTTGAGGTCCAACTTCCCTTCCAGATAGTCGCTGGCTGGGCTGGGAAAGCCGCAAGAGGCGCGGTGCAAGAACAGCGGGATGGTCACCTCGGCGGGTGATGGGTCTGGGGTTAACAGCTTCATGGCAAAACACCTGTATTTATATACAGCCATTATAGCGCACCACCTTTGAACCAGTGCAAGTCCCGCATGCCACTGATGGCGTACCATGGCGCTAATAGATAACAAAGAGGTCAGTATGAGTCACAATCTGTGTCTCAGCCTTGATTCCAGTTGGGTGGTTATGTGGATCCCCAGTCAGTTGGAGAGCCGGGGCTATTCATAAAGACACGCTATCTCACGGTTTCTGATGAGACAGACCAAGTTGAAATCGCTAGAATATGCCAATTTATTTATGTCATTAAGCAGAGAGCGATGCTCGGGCAACCAATCCATGTAACAAGCGTATCCTCGGCATACGAGCTGCAAGCGGAAGCCAACAAGGCCCTGTTGAGAATGAGTGTCCAATCTAGCGCCTTGGTGCTAGTCATCAACTCACCTACACAAATCATCAGGTCTGCTCGTGAAACAGAAGGGCTGACATGTTTTGAGCTTTCAGAACAGTTATGTGAGCGGCTGTTACCGCTATCATGCAATGACCGGTCTCGCCATGTTTCAGACATCATTGCTCAAATGCTGAATGGCATAGCGTCTGATGTTGTATGGCTAGACAGGATCCAAGTTTTGTTTGAGCCAACGTTGGAACTAGACCCACTGCGTCAGCTCCAGGATTTAGCTCGCCTCAAACCTATCGTGGCCATCTGGCCTGGTCAGATTACAGAACGATTTCTAACCTTTTCCGTCCCCGGACGGGACGACTATCAATCTTACTCTGCGAATGATTTGGCCAACGTGCCCATCATTCACGTTACCGAGCAAAGGGGATAAAAATGAAAAAGTACGGGGAGCTCATTCAGTTCGAGCCCGTCACCACCATCATCAAACTCAAAGAGTCGGCAGAACAGTCAAAGGCTCAGCAGTTGGTGGCCTCATATGTCATCTCGGACAAAATGTCGCAAAAGCTGGCGGACATCATCATTCCTCAGCTTCAGTTTGACGAATCCGTTGATAACAAATCTCTCTGGGTGGTAGGTAACTACGGTTCCGGTAAATCACATTTGATGTCGGTGATCTCGGCCGTCGCCGAGTTTCCAGAATTGGCCCAATTCATCACTAACGACAAGGTGCGTGCAGCCGCGAACAAGATTGCTGGCAAGTTCAAAGTTATCCGCTTTGAAGTCGGAGCGAGCAAAAAAGCCTTTGCCGATATTGTCACCGACAACTTGACATCAGGCCTGGCTGAGATGGGTATTGACTACCAATTTCCGGCTATGGATGAGATCTCATCCAATCATAAACCCTACTTTGAAGAGATGATGGCGCTGTTTCACGAGCGTTATCCCGACCAAGGTTTGCTGCTGATTTGTGACGAGATCCTCGATTACCTGCGCTCTCGTAATCAGCAGCAACTGCCGTTGGATATGGCCATGATGCGTGTGATGGGTGAAGTTATCGATGGTACCCGTTTCCGTTTCATCTGTGGTGTGCAAGAAGCTATCTTCGATAGCACGCAACTTGCATTCGCCACTCAAGAAGTCAAACGTATCCGTGATCGGGCCGAACAGGTGCTGATCACCCGTGACGATATCAAATATGTCGTCGCTGAACGTCTGCTCAAAAAAGATGCCCAGCAATTGCATTGGATCCGCGAATATCTGCAGCAATTCACCCCCTGCTTTGATCGCATGAACGAACGCCTCGACGAGTTTGTGCGCATGTTCCCAGTGCACCCTGACTACATCAACACCTTCGAGCGTGTGCGGGGCGCGGGTATTGAGCAACGCCAGGTACTGCGTAGCCTCTCGCGCCAGATGCAAGCCTTGATGGAACAGGTTGTACCTGTCGATAAGCCGGGAGTGTTTTCTTACGACACTTACTGGGATGAGCTCAGAGGCGACCCTAGCGCCAAAACCAACCCAGAGATCGGTCAGGTTATTGAGGTCGGTGAGACCCTGTTTACGCGAATCGATCAAGCCTATCCCACCGCGACAGAGATCGATTTTGCCAAGCGCTTAGTCGCCGGATTGGCCATCCATCGTTTGTCCGTGGGTGATGTCTATAACGAGATGGGGGCTACAGCCGCCGAACTGCGTGATTCCCTTTGCCTCTATCTACCCGGCATCGAAAAGTTGCCAGGGGAAAAGAGCAAAAATTTGGAAACCCAGATCGTTGCGGTATTGACCAAGATCCGCAAAACCGTCAACGGCCAGTTCTTCTCGAAGAACAAGGCCAATGATCAGTTTTTTTTGGATTTGAAAAAGACCGAAGATTTTGATGCATATATCGAAAACAAGGTGCCCTTGCTGACCGATGACAGCCGTAATGGTGCTTATCGTGAAGCCATGCTGCAGATCCTGGAGGAAACTGATACCCAGCAACCGAATATTCAGATGTGGCGGCACGAGCTCAAATGGTTGGAGCGTAACGTCAACCGCCCCGGCTGGATGTTCCTCGGCTCTCCTAATGAGCGAGAGACAGCCAAACCGCCGCTCGACTATTACATGTACTTTATTCAGCCCTACAACCCGCCCAAGCTGAAAAAAGAGTTTATCCGTAGCGATGAAGTGCTGTTTGTCCTGCAAAACGCCGACGCCGAGTTTGATCGTTGCTTGAACTACTACGCAGCAGCTATCGACTTACATGCTTCGGCCACGGGCAATGCCAAGAATGTGTATAAACTCAAGGCTGAAGGCTATCTCAGAGAGATGCAGACTTGGCTAAAGAGCCACTTCAAAGAGGCTTACATTGCCCAATATAACGGGCAAAACAAGCCGATGATGGACTGGCTAAAAGGCACCTCGGTGCGCAACATCTCCGGACTTGGTGATAGCCAGATCGGCAGTCTGAAAGATATCTTCGAAGCCGTTGCCAGCCATATTTTGGCCAATCATTTTGAAGCATTGGCACCCGAGTATCCCAGCTTTAGCCAATGGATCACCTACGAGAATATCGAAAGCGCAGCCAAGGATGCGTTAAGTGTCGTCTCCGGTGGTGCGGCCACCAAGCGCGCCAATGCCGTGCTCGATGCATTGGAATTACTTGATGGCGATAAAATCGCTCCGCTGCAATCGCGCTATGCCCAAGCCGTTTTGGCTGTCTTGCAAAGCAAGCAGCAAGGGCAAGTGGTCAATCAGACCGAATTGCTGGAGGCTATCAACTCCCGCCTCTACTTTAAGCCAGATAGCTTCCGCCTGGAGCCTGAATGGCTTCTGGTGCTGATCGCCTGTTTGGTTTACAGCGGTGAGCTTGAGTTGGTGGTGGTCGGCCATACCTTGACCGCCAGCGATGTGGTCAAGTTCAAGTCCATCCCCTTTGATGTGCTGAGAGATTTTAAACATATCCAGGCACCCAAGGATTTTAATATCACCGCCTTAAAAGCCCTACTCACCCTGCTTGAGATGAACGATGGCCTAGCCACCTCAATTCAGCAAGGCGATGAAGGCGTGGTGCGGGAAATGTTAAAGCGCACTGAGGCGCTGATTAACGAGCTGGTCAAGGGGCAGCAGAGCGTTAAGGATCGCTTGCCGCTGTGGGGGCAATCAGTACTGGAAGAGAGCGAGGAGCAGACGCTCTCCGCCCAGCTGAGCGAGCTGAAGAACTTTTTGGAAACTATTGCCCGCTACGACAAACCGGGCAAGCTGAAAAATCTTAAGGTGACTGCCGCCGACATCGCCACATACCAACAGATGCTGCAGGCATGGCACAACTTTGTGCAGCTTAAAACCGTAGTGGGCGATCTAGCCCCCCTCTGCGCCTATCTCAAAGAGGCGCAGCAGGTATTGCCTGAATCTCACGCTTGGCAAGAGCAAGTCAAGCAGGCGCGTGATGCCCTACGCCAAGGTTTGGCCAACCCGTCACAGCGCGGTGATGACAGCTTTAAGGCCGCGCAGCTCAGCACATTGTCGGCGCTGAAAACCGACTATGCCAAACACTATGTTGAGCTTTATATGCGAGCGCGTCTCGACGGCAACGAAGAGAAGATCAAAGCCAAGCTGTTGAATGACGAACGCTTGGCTGAGCTGGAGATCTTAAGCGGTATCGCCTTGCTCCCGGCCACACAACTGGCTGAGTGGCGTAAGGAGGCGGCGCAATTGCAAGCCGCCAAGCCTATCGACCCCAAGCTGCTGGCGATGAATGCCAACCCCATGGAGTTTAATGCTCGCCAAGAGAGCGGCAAGGCGCCAGCCAGTGCACAATTGAAGAGCCTGGAGCTGCGGCTCGACAGCCTGCAAAGTGATTGGCTCAGTAACCTGAGCAGCTTGCTGGATGACCCCTTTATTAATCTGGATCTGCTCAAAGCCGAACAGGCACAGTTAATTCGTGATTTTATTCAGCAAGGGCAGCTACCTGACCCTCTGGACTTCAGCTTTGTACAGATTGTGAATCTAGTATTGGCTGGTTTAGAAGAGGTGCGAATTAGCACCACGGACCTGGTGAAAGGGCTCGGACAAGGACTACCTCTCAGCCACAAAGAAGTGAGTGATCGTTTCAATCAACTGCTCACCAAGCTCTGTCAGGGCAAGGATCTCAATAAAGTCCGTATCATCATCGATTAATTAAGAGTCGCGGGTGCGGTATAAACTGCACCCGCTATAGGAAACGCCATGCAACAAGACAGCTTATTCTCCACTGATAGCCCAGAACAAGATCAGACGGCAGGCTCTGTGACCTGCTTGGGCAAAACTTTTGCCAACGATCAGGCTCGGCGTGATTATTTTTTAGCCCTGCTGGCAGAAAAACTAAAA
Source organism: Aeromonas sp. QDB17 (assembly GCF_027705305.1). NCBI lineage: Bacteria > Pseudomonadati > Pseudomonadota > Gammaproteobacteria > Aeromonadales > Aeromonadaceae > Aeromonas > Aeromonas sp. QDB17. The sequence goes on along the minus strand of NZ_JAPDBP010000025.1, from coordinate 405 downwards.
GATCCCGAATTTCGTAACATCGAAGGCTTTCCCATCGGTAGTGATGAAGATATTTTAAATCTTAGTGATCCACCCTATTACACGGCCTGCCCTAACCCTTGGATTGGCGATTTTGTCGCAGCATGGGAAGCACAAAAGCCTGCCGGTGATGAGGCATATCATCGTGAGCCTTTTGCGGCAGATGTCAGTGAAGGGAAAAATGACCCTATTTATAATGCCCACTCCTATCATACCAAAGTGCCGCATAAGGCGATTATGCGTTATATCCTCCACTACACCAATCCTGGTGATATAGTCTTTGATGGCTTCTGTGGAACAGGGATGACAGCAGGGCGGGAGCACACTTTGTTGATCTTTTAACCAAAGAATAACTGAGCCCGATAGTCGTCATTCCAGCCGGCTCTT
>NZ_JAPDBP010000024.1:0-67419 GCF_027705305.1 Aeromonas sp. QDB17 | reverse complement strand
ATCGATTGGATCGGACATACTGAGTACAGTGAAACCAGAATAGAGCAATTAGATCACATCTTTAATCTGATTGGTATCACAGGCAGACATCCTCATTGTCTGCCTGTTCATCCCCACATCCCCGCATGTTCCCGCCCATTGCCCGCGCGAAGTCACATTTTTACTATTTATTTTAAATGACGCAAACGGCACCATTTGTGCTTTATTTATCCAATAATAGATAAATCAGCCTAATAAAACGGCAAGTTAAAACAAATGATTAACACAATGGAAACTTTTATGTATTCTGCTGTCACTGGTCTGATTTCTTACCTCCTACCAGATCCATAGAATCACGCCAGCAATGAATGGGAAGAAGCTGACATAACAACAGATCATGTCGTCAATAGCCGCCAAAGAGCCGCGATGTCGACAGAAAATCTGCTTACAAAGAGAGAACACTATGACAACTGCCTTTTTCAAGAAAAGCCTGATCGCTGCGGCCGTGACCCTGGCCAGCACCCAGACCTTCGCCGCCGCGTTCCAGCTGAACGAGCACTCGGCCTCCGGTCTGGGTCGCGCCTACGCAGGTGAAGCAGCCATCGCCGACAACGCGGCCGTGCTGTCCCGTAACCCGGCGGCCATGACCACCTTCGACAAGATGGCACTGTCTGTATCCGGCACCTATATCAAGCCCGACGTGGATGTGGCTGGCGACATCTATGCCGGCCCCACCAAGCTGGCTCCGTCCAGCGAGAGCGACATCGCCCCCGATGCCTTCGTGCCGGCCACCTACTTCATCCAGCCCCTGAATGATCAGTGGGCCTGGGGGATCGGCCTCTTCTCCAACTACGGCCTCTCCACCGAATATTCCAAGACCTTCGCGGCCGGTGCCGGCGCCGGTGACACCGAGCTGCTGACCTTCAACATCAACCCCAACATCGCCTATCGCATCAACTCCAGCTTCAGCGTCGGTGCCGGCATCAATGCCGTCTACGCCGCCGCCGAGCTGAACCGTTATGCCGGTGCGCTTTCCGCCGCCATTCCGGGCGCCAACTCCGATACCCGTCTGGCTCACCTGAAGGGCGACACCTGGGGCTTTGGCTGGAACGTCGGCACCCTGTACGAGATCAACGAAAACAACCGTCTCGCCCTGACCTACCGCTCCCAGGTGGACTTGAGCTTTGACGGCGACTTCCAGGGCGCCACCTCCGGCAACCGCGTCGTCGATGGCAACCTGAAGCTGGATCTGCCGGCCCAGGCCGAGTTCGCAGGCTACCACCGCCTGAACCAGCAATTCGCTGTCCACTACTCCGTGAACTGGACCGACTGGAGCGCCTTCCAGGAGCTCAAGGCCACCAGCAGCAACTGCGCCGGCGGCGTGTGCCTGCAAAAAGACGAGAAGTTCAAGGACTCTGCCCGTTACGCCCTGGGCGGTACCTGGTACGTCAACCCGTCCTGGGAAGCCCGTATCGGCTTCGCCTACGACAACAGCCCCATCGAGCCGGAATACCGCAGCCTGAGCATTCCTGACTCCGACCGTATCTGGTACAGCGCCGGTGCCACCTACCACATCAATCCGGACATGAGCCTCGACTTCGGCATGGCCTATCTGGACGGCAAGGAAGTGGACGTGAACGAAGGCCTGCGCAACCACAGCGATGCGCTGCGCTGGAAGGGCACCTCCCACGGCAACGCCCTGCTGGCTTCCGCCCAGTTCAACATGAAATTCTGATTTTCATGTCATCATCGAGAGCGCCCCAGGGCGCTCTTTTTTTATCCAATTTCGTTATCTGAGCGCACAGCTGTAGTAAACAACTGTACTCTTTTCTTTTTTTATCAATCTGTTATGGGTATTTCTTTCAGCATTTAATCCCGTTTTGCCCCACGTTCCCCTCTCCCCGTTGCCTTGCTGGTCATACCATATAAAATCCCGGCCCCAACCGAATAACAGAATGAACACCCAGTTCATCCCGAGGAAAGACCATGCATCCGACGTTCAAACCCTCCCTTATAGCCCTCTTGCTGCTGTCGAGCCAGGTGCAGGCTGCCGGCTTCCAGCTCGCGGAGCAATCCGCCACCGGCATGGGGCGTGCCTTCGCGGGTGAGGCCGCCATCGCCGACAATGCCAGCGTGCTCTCCCGCAATGCCGCCGCCATGACCCGGTTCGATACCCTGGCCTTCTCCGGCGGCGTTATCCACGTGCACCCCGACGTCAACATCGAGGGCACCACCCGGGTGCCTACCACTCAGGGGCCGGTCAGTCTGGATGCCGGAGCCCACGACATTGCGGGTGACGCCTGGGTGCCCAACGCCTATCTCATCGTGCCCCTCAGCGAGCAATGGCGCCTCGGGCTTGCCGCCACCTCCTATTACGGACTCGGGGTCAAGATGCCGGACAACTACAACGCCGGTCACTTCGGCAACGTCTCCGACATCAAGACAGTGGATCTGGGGGCCTCCCTGGCCTATCGCATCAACCGCGTCTGGTCCGTCGGGGCCGGTCTCTCCGCCATTCAGGGGGAAGGGGAAGTGGGTGGCACCTTCCCCTCCAACAACCAGATAGCCAAGCACCTGAAAGGGGATGGCTGGGCCATGGGCTGGAACCTGGGCACCCTGCTTGAGTTGTCGCAGGCAACCCGCATCGGTCTCTCCTATCGCCACGACGTAACCCTGACCCTCTCCGGTGACGCCATCGGCATCGATCAAAGGGGCCAGCCCTTCACCGATACTGGCAGCCTGGATCTGCCCTTGCCCGCCACCGCCGAGCTGGCTCTGTTCCATCAACTCACCCCGGCCCTGGCGCTGCATTCGAGCATCAACTGGACCAACTGGAGCAAATTCGTGCAGCTCGAATCCGAGCTCGACCACCACGGCACCATGCACATCAAGGAGGAGCACTGGGAAGACAGTTGGCGCTATGCCCTGGGGATGACCTACCAGCTGGCCCCCCAGTGGCAATTGCGCTCCGGTATCGCCTACGACCGCAGCCCGGTCCCGGCGGATCGCCGCACCATCTCCATCCCCGACTCGGATCGGGTCTGGTACAGCGCCGGCGTGGGCTATCAGATTGACCGCCACCTCTCGCTGGATCTGGGGCTGACCCTGATCGACGGCAAGAAGGTGGACGTGAGCGAAACTATGCAGCTCAGGCCGGGCATCCCCCAGACCACCTCCACTTTCAATGGCACCTCGGAAGGGGATGCCTGGCTCGCCGGCCTGCAGCTCAACTACCTGTTCTGACACCCCGGGTTTCCTGACAAATAGTATGCCAGTTGTTGACCTTCCCGACCGGTCGGCACTGGCATAGTGATCCGCTTCACCATAGAATCAAGCCTGTAACCATGGTGGAGAGATGCATGTATTCCTATGTAGCAAGGCAGCCCATTCTGGATCGGGAGTTGAACACCCAAGCCTATGAGCTGCTGTTTCGCGACAGCCTGGACAATGTATTTCCCTCCGTCTCCGCACAGCAGGCCACTTCCAGGCTGGTTGCCGAGCAGTTCTTGCAGCAGAACATCGATCAGCTCATCGGGGATCACCCCTGCTACATCAATTTCCCCCACTCCCTGTTGCTGGACGGATTGGCCGAGTGCCTCCCCCGTGACAAGGTGGTGATCGAGATCCTGGAGGATGCCGAGCCCGACGATGCGCTGCTGGAGAAAGTGATCCAGCTCTATGGGCTGGGCTATCGGTTGGCGCTGGATGACTTCACCATGGTCTCAGACTGGGACAGGTTCCTCCCCTACATCCATATCATCAAGTTCGACCTGCGCAGCACGCCGCAACCCTGCATCGAGCACTTCATGGCGAATCATCGCCACCTGCCCCTCACCTATCTGGCCGAGAAAGTCGAGGATCAGGCCGAGTTCGAGCGGATGAAGCAGCTCGGCGTCACCCTGTTCCAGGGATTTTTCTTCAGCCGCCCTCAGATGGTGCAACAGCCCACCATACCACCGGCCCAGCTGGTGGTGATGCAACTGCTCGAGGTGGTCAATCAGACCGAACCGGATCTGGACAAGATTGAGCAACTGCTCAATCAGGATCTCACCCTCTCTCTCAAGCTGCTGCGCTACATCAACCACCTCAAGCGCTTCCCACAACCCATCGCCTCGTTTCGCCAGGCCGCAAGTTCCCTGGGGCACGCCCAGCTCAAGCGCTTCGTCGCCCTGATCGCCGCCACCAGTGCGGGGAGTGAAAAGAGTGCCGAACTCCACCAGATGTCCCTCATCAGAGCCCGGTTCTGCGAACTGCTGGCCCAGACCCATGCGCCCGCAGAGCAGGCACAGCAAGCCTTTGTCACCGGCCTCTTCTCCCTGCTGGACGTGCTCATGGGAGAACCGCTGGATCAGCTGCTCGGCTCCATTCCCCTGACCGACGACATTCGTGCCGCCCTGCTCACCCGCAAGGGCAAGCTCGGGTTCTACCTGGCGTTCTGTGAAGATTTCGAGAAAGCCGACTGGCAGCGGGTCGCCGCCAACACCGTCCGGCTCGGCCTCAACGAAGAGAAAGTCAGCCACCTCTATCTGAGCGCCACCGCCTGGGTCAACCAGCAGCTTCAGGCCATGGAAGAGCAACCGGTCCACTCCCGCCAGACATGACAACGTCCCTCTTGAAGGGACGTTGTCATGTCATCAACCCGCAGCAATCTCACCCACGCATTCAGCCTGCCTCGATGGCGATGGCCGTTGCCTCCCCTCCCCCGATGCACAGGCTCGCCACCCCTCGTCTGAGCCCGCGGGCACGCAGGGCATGGATCAGGGTCACCAGGATGCGGGCGCCACTGGCGCCAAGAGGGTGCCCCAGCGCACAGGCCCCGCCGTTCACGTTCAACTTGTGATGGGGGATGCCGCACCCTGCCATGGCCAGCATGCTCACCATGGCGAATGCCTCGTTGACCTCGAACAGGTCCACCTCCTCCACCGACCAGCCCACCCGTGCCAGCAACTTGTCGATGGCGCCGACGGGGGCACTGGTAAACTCCGCCGGCAAGGCCGCGTGACTCTGGTAACCCACTACCCTGGCCAGCACCGGCAATCCGAGCCGGGCAGCGGTCTCGCCCCGCATCAGCACCAGAGCTGCCGCCCCGTCCGAGATGGAACTTGCATTGGCCGCCGTGATGGTGCCCGTCTTGCTGAAGGCCGGTTTCAGGGTCGGTATCTTGTCGGGCCTGGCCTTCCCCGGTTGCTCGTCGTCCGCCAGCAGCAGGGTGTCCCCGGCCATCACGGGCGCCAGCTCGGCCCCGAAGGCACCGCTGCGCTGCGCCGTCAGCGCCCGCTCCAGGGAGGCGATGGCAAAGGCATCCATGTCGGCCCGGGTCAGTCCGCTGCGATCGGCACTCAACTGGGCGTAATGACCCATCAGATGGCCTTCGTAGGCATCCTGCAAGCCGTCCAGGAACATGTGATCGAGCACGCTCTGATGCCCCATGCGAAAACCGCTGCGCGCCTTGTCCAGCAGATAGGGGGCGCGGCTCATGCTCTCCATACCCCCCGCCACCACGACCTCGGCCTCCCCCAGGCGCAGGCTGTCCGCCGCCAGCATCACCGCCTTCATGCCGGAGCCGCACACCTTGTTGATGGTGGTGCAGGGCACGCTGTCCGGCAGCCCCCCCTTGAGCGCCGCCTGGCGGGCTGGCGCCTGGCCGACCCCTGCGCTCAGCACGTTGCCCATATAGACCTCATTGACCTGCTCCCCCGTCATCCCGGCCTGCGCCAGCGCGGCGCGGATGGCGCAGGCGCCAAGCTCGGGGGCACCGAGCCCGCTCAAGGCCCCCTGGAAGGCCCCCATGGGGGTACGTTTGGCCGCCACAATCACGATATCCATCGATAGCACTCTCCTTGTTACATCGGGATAACATATGCCGTGGCCGCGACGGGAACAAGACTTGCGGGGAAGTTGACGTTTGGGTAAGGTGCCAGCCTGCATTGACAACCAGATGGCAGCCAAGACAGCCCCATGACCAAATCCAGGGACGACACCCGCACCTTCAGCATCAGCGAGCTGGCTCGCGAGTTTGATGTGACCACCCGCAGCATCCGCTTCTACGAGGATCAGGGCCTGCTCAACCCGACCCGCCAGGGACAGCACAGGATCTACAGCCGTCAGGACAGGGTGCGGCTCAAGCTGACCCTGCGTGGCAAGCGTCTGGGCTTCAGCCTCGCAGAGATCCGGGAGCTGTTCGATCTCTACGATGCGGACAAGAGCAGCCGCTCCCAGTTGCAGACCATGCTGGGGCTGGTGGCCGACAAGCGGGAGACCCTGCAGCAGCAGCTGGAAGATATCCAGATGGTCCTGTTGGAGCTGGAGGCGGCCGAGCAGCGCTGCCGCCAGGCCCTGGCACACCTCTCCCCCTGAGTCACGCAGACGGGCGAGGCAAGCGGGGAACACCGCCAGCAAATAGACACAAATGAAAGAGGGAGGCTTGAAGCCTCCCTCTTGTCATGCACGGTGGACGACCCGATATCAGGCCTCCTTGCTCCAGCGGTTCGGATCGTAATCCGGGCTGTAGCGATCGACGATGATGGCGCAGGCCGCATCACCGGTGATGTTGAGCGCGGTGCGGATCATGTCGAACAGACGATCCAGCGCGAACAGCAGCGGCAGACCCTCGATGGGGATCCCGGCCGCCAGCAGCACGGCCACCACCAGGAAGCTCGGGCCAGGCACACCGGCCTGACCGATGGCACCGAGGGTGGAGGTGACGATGATCGCCGCCCAGGCACCCATGGAGAGATCGATGTTGTAGACCTGGGCGAAGAAGATGGCGACCAGGCCGTAATAGATGGCGTTGCCGCTCATGTTGATGGTGGCGCCCAGCGGCAGCACGAAGGAAGCGGTGGCGTTGGTCACCTTCAGATCGCGCTCGCAGGTCTCCATGTTAACCGGCAGGGTCGCCATGGAAGAGGCGGTGGAGAAGGCCACGATCTGCGGTTTCTTCATCGCGGAGAAGTACTTGCGTACCGGCGTGTTGGAGAAGAACGCGATCAGCAGCGGATAGACCACGAAGCCGAAGATGAGGATGGCGGCGACATAGACGACGAACAGCTTGAGCACCAGGGTCAGCACGTCGAAGCCGTAGGTGCCGATGGCGTCGGCCATCAGGCCGAAGACGCCGATGGGGGCGATCAGCATCACCTTGTTGATCATCCAGACGAAGGCGTCCACCAGGGTGTTGAGCCCATCCACCAGCGGCTTGGCGCGCTCGCGGGGCTGCTTGGCCAGGGCGATGCCGAGGAACATGCAGAACACCAGGATCTGCAGGATGTTGGCCTCGTTCAAGGCGCTGAACACGTTGGTCGGGATCATGCCGAGCAGGGTGGCCACTGCATCGGGCAGTGCCCCCTTGTCGGCGTAGTCGCCGGAGAACATGGCCGCGGTGGCGCCAAAGTCAACACCCACACCGGGTTTGAACACCTGACCCATCACCAACGCCAGGAACACCGCCAGTGCGGAGGTGACGAGGAAGAAGGCGAGCGTGGTGACGCCAATCTTGCCAGCAGCGGGGCTGGCCCCCAGGTTGGCGGCCCCGGACAGGATGGCCACCGCTACCAGCGGGATCACCAGCATCTTGATCAGCTGGATAAACAGGGTGCCGAGCGGCGCAAACACCGTGGCTTGCTCTCCCATGAGCGCCCCGACCAGCGCGCCCAGCACCATGGCCACCACTACCTGGAAGCCGATGTTTTTGATTAATCCTTTTGTTAACACAGAATGTTCCTTTATTTAGCAATTACTCACACTTTTACAGCGTAAATGACCACCCAGAGCGTCAAATCCTCTCCATTGCTCTGGCGGTGCGCTTTATCTCATATTTGCGCCCCGTTTTACATCAGAATCCGTTAACGAAATGCATTGATAACTTTATGAGAAAGTAAAGCCTCAAAAGAGACACGGCTGTTTTTGCTCCTTTTACCATGACAACATCCAAAACAGTGTGCTACGTTGGCTCTGCAAACGTGCATACAGGGAAGAAAAGATGCTGAAAGTTAACGAGTATTTTGACGGAAATGTTAAATCCATCGGTTTCGAGCAAAAAGGCGAGAAAGCTACCGTTGGTGTGATGGAAGCGGGCGAGTACCTGTTCAATACCGCCGCCCCGGAGCGCATGACGGTGATCAAGGGCGCCCTCACCATCCAGTTGGCCGACGAAGATGAGTGGCACACCTACCAGCAGGGGGAATCCTTCGACGTGGCCGGTCACTCCTCCTTCAAGCTGGAAGTGAAGATCGCCTCCGCCTATCTGTGCGAGTTCCTCGACTGATGTATCACGGGCGCCATGGGATGCCGAGCGGCTCCCCCATGGCGCGTCTATCCCGCGCCCATTTCCCTACCGCCATCACACCCCGCCATTTCCCCCCTTTTCAACGACTACAAAAAATTTACAATGTTTAGACGAAATCCATAATTGGAGTACGTCATGATCAGTGTCTTCGACATGTTTTCCATCGGGATAGGCCCCTCCTCCTCCCATACCGTGGGACCGATGCGGGCCGCCTGCGCCTTCATCCAGACCCTCAAAGCGAACGCACTCCTCTCCCGTACCGGACGCGTTGTCGTCGAGTGCTACGGCTCACTGGGCCAGACCGGCAAGGGGCACGGCACCGGCAAGGCCATCATCCTGGGATTGGCCGGATTTGAACCCGAATCCGTGGACATCGAGGCCATTCCCGCCTTCCTCGCCCAGGTAGAGCAGACCCAGACCCTCTGCCTGGGCGGCGAGCAACCCAGCGAATTTCCTCGCATCGGCGCCATCCTCTTCAACCGGCGCAAAACCCTTCCCGCCCACTCCAACGGCATGACATTGCGCGCCTATGAGGGTGACACCCTTGTGTTCGAGCAGACCTACTACTCCATCGGGGGCGGTTTCATCATCGAGGAGAGTCACTTCGCCAACGCCCGGGAAGAGGCGGCCCGCTTCGATGCCGCCCACCCCATCCCCTATCCCTTCGAGAGCGGCGCCGAACTGCTGGCCCAGTGCCAGGAGAGCGGCCTCTCCATCTCGGGGCTGATGTTGGCCAACGAGAAGGTGTTTCGCTCGGAAGCGGAGATCAAGGCCGGGCTTCGCAAGATCTGGCAGGCGATGCAGGGGTGTGTGGAGCGTGGCTGCAAGAGCGAGGGGGTGCTGCCAGGCGGCCTCAAGGTCAAGCGTCGGGCTCCCGCCCTCTATCGCCAGCTCTGTGGCGAAACCAATTTCAACAAGGATCCGCTGATGGTGATGGAGTGGGTGGACCTCTTTGCGCTGGCCGTCAACGAGGAGAACGCCGCCGGAGGCCGCGTGGTGACGGCGCCGACCAACGGCGCCGCCGGCATCATCCCCGCCGTGTTGCACTATTACGATCGCTTCGTGCGCAAGGTGGATGACGAGCTGCTGATGCAGTACTTCCTCACTGCCGCCGCCATCGGCATCCTCTACAAGAAGAATGCCTCCCTCTCGGGGGCCGAGGTCGGCTGTCAGGGCGAGGTCGGCGTGGCCTGCTCCATGGCCGCTGGTGCCCTGGCCGAGCTGCTGGGTGCCAGCCCCGCCATCGTCGAGAACGCCGCCGAGATCGGCATGGAGCACAATCTCGGGCTGACCTGCGATCCCGTCGGTGGCCTGGTGCAGGTGCCCTGCATCGAGCGCAACGCCATGGGCGCAGTCAAGGCGATCAATGCCGCCCGCCTCGCCCTGCGCGGCACCGGCGAGCACAAGGTGTCGCTGGACAAGGTGATCAGAACCATGTGGGAAACCGGCAACGACATGAAGACCAAGTACAAGGAGACCGCCCGGGGCGGCCTTGCCGTCAACATCACCGAGTGTTAAGCCTCTGTGATAAAGCCGCATATGGCACTCGAATACCCGGCATCGCCGGGTATTTTTTTGCAAAACGTTTGTCTGGCGCTTAACAAAATGGATAACCATCAAAATAAATTTTATACTCGCGCCACGAATTCAACAAAAATAGATCTGTTTCAACTTTTTTTAGGCATTGAACCGTTACACTGTGGTTATCCGGTTCCCTGGCCTTTGTGACGACAGACCCGTCCCATGGATCCCTTTTCTGCGAGTGGGCATGGCGCCCCCTTCTACCCTGAGGTAATTGTTACATGATCAGCGTTTTTGATATCTTCAAAATCGGTGTTGGCCCCTCCTCTTCCCACACTGTCGGCCCCATGAAGGCAGCCAAACAGTTCGTGGATGAACTGCGTGCTGGCGGCAAGATCCGTGACATCACCCGGATCCAGGTCGATGTCTATGGCTCACTCTCCTGGACCGGCAAAGGCCACCACACGGATACCGCCATCATCATGGGTCTGGCGGGCAACCTGCCGGAGAACGTCGACATCGACGCCATCCCCGAATTCATCTCCCGCGTGGAGCAGACCGGTCGTCTGCCCATCGGCCTGCACTGCCACACCGTCAGCTTCCCCAAGGGCGCCATGATCTTCCATGACGAGGCCCTGCCCCTGCACGAAAACGGCATGAGGCTGACCGCCTTCATCGAAGATGACGCCGTCTACAGCAAGACCTACTACTCCATCGGCGGTGGCTTCATCGTCGACGAAGAGAACTTTGGCAAGGGTGACAGCGGCGACATGTCCGTCAGCTATCCCTTCAAGAGTGCCGCCGAGCTCATCGCCCACTGCAGCCAGAGTGGTCTCTCCATCTCCGCCCTGATGATGGAAAACGAGAAGTGCTTCAACACCCCGGAAGAGATCTACAAGAAGCTCGGCAAGATCTGGACCACCATGCGGGAAGGGATCGAGCGCGGCTGCCGCACCGAGGGCGTCCTCTCCGGCCCGCTGCGCGTACCGCGCCGCGCCGCCCCGCTCTACCGCCAGCTGACCACCAACGAGAACCTCTCCAATGATCCCATGAACATCGTGGACTGGGTCAACATGTTCGCCCTGGCGGTGAGTGAAGAGAACGCCGCCGGTGGCCGCGTCGTCACCGCACCGACCAACGGCGCCGCCGGCATCATCCCCGCCGTGCTGGCCTACTACGACAAGTTCATCCAGCCGGTGGGCCGCGACGAGTACACCCGCTTCTATCTGGCCGCTGCCGCCGTCGGCATGCTCTACAAGATGAACGCGTCCATCTCCGGCGCCGAAGTGGGCTGCCAGGGTGAAGTGGGCGTCTCCTGCTCCATGGCCGCCGCCGGCCTGACCGAGCTGATGGGCGGCAGCCCCGAGCATGTCTGTGAAGCCGCCGAGATCGGCATGGAACACAACCTGGGTCTGACCTGCGACCCGGTGGCCGGCCAGGTACAGGTGCCCTGCATCGAGCGCAATGCCATCGCCGCCATGAAGGCGGTCAACGCCTCCCGCATGGCCCTGCGTCGCACCTCCAAGCCGCGTGTGTCGCTGGACAAGGTGATCGAGACCATGTACATCACCGGCAAGGACATGGACTCCAAGTACCGCGAGACCTCCCGCGGTGGCCTGGCCATCAAGGTGATGCAGGTTGCATGCGACTAACGCCGAGTCGCGATGACATGAAAAAAGCGGGATATATTCCCGCTTTTTTTTTTAGTCGCGATTTAAAGGGCAGCGTTCGTGGATAAAGGGAGGCCGACAAGGGATAAAAAGAGACGGGCATATCACCTCCACCCGTTCGCCGTGACAGGAGAACGGGGGAGAGCTATTTCACGATGCGATCGGCCAGGGTACCGACGGCCACCACGAAATAGGGGGAGCGATTCCAGTGACGCAGTACCCGGTAATTGTCATAGGCCAGGTAGCTTCGCCCGTGAATATCGTCGGGGCGGATGAGGGAGGCCTGCATGTCGACCGCAGGCAGGGGGGAGCCGTCCAGTTGCCGCACCCCGAGCGCCTGCCAGGCCGACAGCGGCTTGCGGATCTCAAGCCCCAGCAGCGCCGGATCGAGCGCCTCGGGCACCCTCACCCGCCGTCCCCAGGTCTGGTCTTCACGCCAGCCGTTCTGGCTCAGATAATTGGCAGCCGATCCAAATACATCCGCCAGATTGCCCCAGAGATCCTTCTTGCCGTCCCCGTCCTGATCCACCGCGTATTGCAGGAATGACGAGGGCATGAACTGCACCTGTCCCATGGCCCCCGCCCAGGATCCCTTGAAGTTGGCGGGGTTCACATGTCCCTGCTCCAGAATGCGCAGGGCATCGAACAACTCGCCTTTGAAGAAGGCTTCACGGCGACCGTCCCAGGCCAGGGTCGAGAGAGAAGAGATAAGGGGATAATGGCCGGTTATTTTGCCGAAATTGGTTTCAATTCCCCACAAGGCAACAATAAAGCGGGGTTGAACCCCATATTCCCTGCCTATTTTTGTGAGCAGCGGCAAATGCTGGCGATATAAGGTTTGGGCTTGCTTGACTTTCCATTCCGGCACCGCCCGGGGAATATATGTGTCCAGGGTCAGTTTGAATTCCGGCTGATTTTTGTCGTGCCTGATGGCAGCATCAACAAGATGTACATCCGCAAAGGCCGCACTCACCGTCTCGGGCAACATGCCCGCCGCCAGCGCCTGCTCTTTGAGGCTCGCCACGTACTGGTCAAAATCGGGGCCGGCCTGCACCGGCGATCCCGACAGGGCGCCTGACAACAGCAGTGCCAGCCGCCCCGCCCTCATCGTGCGTCCTTTAATTGCGCCTTGTGCTGCTCCAGCAGGTTTTCCGGTGGCGGTGGCACCTGCAGATAAAAGCCCTGGCTCTTCAGGGCGGCCATCACCCGCTCCGTGGAGGCCAGCCCCAGGGGCTTGGCCGGGTCCAGTTTGGTCATCAGGACCAGTTCGGGACGCCCGAAGGTACTCATCAGCACCTCGGGAACGCGGGAAAAGTCCTCTCTTCGTTCAATAAAGAGATAGGTCTCGGCTTTTTTGCGACTTTTATAGACTGCACACAACATGGAAATTGATATAATCCGACGGGTTTATTGCCTCTGGTGGTGGCAAACTATAACATCAGGAATTGAATAACAATAACGTATTACCGTCTCGGTTCGGGGAAGATTCATGGTTGAACGCGATAACGAATTGAAAGGGACCACCTTCACTATTTCTGTGTTGCATCTCAGCGATGGCAATCCGGCCCGGATCCGACAACTGCTGGAGGCCAAGGTCGCGCAGGCCCCCCAGTTTTTTAATTGTGCCCCCCTCGTCCTCAATGTGGAACGCCTCGAGGCGATCCCCGATTTCGAACAGCTCAGGGAGCTGGTCGAGTCGGAAGACTTCGTGCTGGTCGGGATCACGGGGGCGCGGGACGAGGCGATGAAGACGGCCGCCAAGGCGGCAGGCCTCGCCGTCATGGTGTCAGGCAAGAGCCGCAAGGCAGAGCCTGAACCGACGCCGCCAGTGCCTGAGCCCAAGCCAGTGGAGGCCGCACCGGTTCCTCCGGTGCCAGCGCCCGTGGAGGCAAGCAAGGTCCACGTGGGCCCGGTGCGCTCCGGTCAGCAGATCTATGCAGCCGGCACCTCGCTGGTGGTGCTGGGCTCGGTGAGCCCTGGCGCCGAAGTCATCGCCGATGACAGCATCCATGTTTATGGTGCCCTGCGTGGCCGAGCCATCGCAGGGGCCAAGGGCAATCCCAAGGCCCGCATTTATTGCCAGCAATTGCAGGCCGAGCTGCTCTCCATCGCGGGCACCTTCCAGCTCAGCGATGCATTGCCTGCAGGCGTGATACAAGAGCCGGTCCATATCCGGCTCGACAATGAACAACTTCGTATAGACCGAATCAAATAGAGTTACAAGGAAGCGAGAATGGCGCGAATCATAGTCGTTACATCGGGCAAGGGTGGCGTTGGCAAGACGACAACCAGCGCGGCACTGAGCACCGGTCTGGCCCAGCGTGGCCACAAGACCGTGGTCATCGATTTTGACATTGGTCTGAGAAACCTGGACCTCATCATGGGTTGCGAGCGGCGCGTGGTCTATGACTTCGTCAACGTCATCAACGGGGAAGCCAACCTCAACCAGGCCCTCATCAAGGACAAGCGTTGCGAAAACCTGTTCATCCTGCCCGCCTCCCAGACCCGGGACAAGGATGCCCTGACCCGTGAAGGGGTGGAGAAGATCCTGGATCAGCTGGCAGAGATGCAGTTTGACTACATCGTCTGCGACTCCCCCGCCGGTATCGAATCCGGCGCCCTGATGGCGCTCTATTTCGCCGACGAGGCCATCGTCACCACCAACCCGGAAGTCTCTTCCGTGCGTGACTCGGATCGCATCCTCGGTATCTTGGCCTCCAAGTCCCGCCGTGCCGAGCGCGGTGAGGATCCCATCAAGGAGCACCTGCTGCTGACCCGCTACTGCCCGACCCGCGTCAACCGCGGCGACATGCTGAGCGTGCAGGACGTACAGGAGATCCTGGCCATCAAACTGCTCGGGGTGATCCCGGAGTCCCAGGCGGTGCTGCGCGCCTCCAACTCCGGCGAGCCGGTCATTCTGGACAAGGAGTCCGATGCCGGTCAGGCCTACGAGGACGCCGTCGCCCGTCTGCTGGGTGACACCAAGGATTTCCGTTTTCTGGAAGAAGAGAAGAAGGGCTTCTTTAGCCGACTGTTCGGGAGTTAAGCATGTCATTATTGGATTATTTTCGTTCCAACAAGAAACAGAACACCGCACAACTGGCCAAAGAGCGGTTGCAGATCATCGTGGCTCACGAGCGTTCATCCAGAGGGGGGCCGGATTACCTGCCCCAGCTCAAGCAGGACATCCTCGACGTGATCCGCAAATACGTGCAGATCGACCCGGACAAGATCACCGTCCAGCTTGATCAGAAGAGTGACGAGTTGTCGGTGCTGGAGCTCAACATCACCTTCGCCGACGACCAGAAGAAGGGATGAGCTGACGCACCATGCGCGACCCCTTCCCCCAATGAAGACCGGATCCTTTCCCAGGATCCGGTTTTTTAATGCCTGGCGTCCCGGCATCTCGCCAAGGGCATCAGGGCCAGCTAGAATACCGCGCACCCCGAGGCGCTGCCGACGGACTTTCCCTCTCCCCTTATCTGGAACACGGCTTTTATGTCTTTGAATGACGAAATGCACAGCGTCGAGGAACTGCTCGACACCGCCCTCGAACTCTTCATGGAGCTGGCCTCCGACAACCTGCCCGAGCAGGAGATCGTCCGCTTCAATCAGGAGTTCAACGACCGCGGCCTGCTGGCGGAGACCGATCCCGCCGACGACTGGGCGGCTGACGTGGGGTTTGAGGTGAGCGACGCCGACTATGCCGAGATCTGGGTCGGTCTTGGCAACGAACAAGAAGAGTACGAGCACCTGTTTGCCCGCATGCTGCTCTCCCGCCGCGTTGACGAGAAGTTCTGCCACATCGAATGGCTGCCCCAATAATTCCGGATCCCGATGATCCTGGCCACTATGACTGGGACGGCGGGCCCGCGCCCGTGAGGCCTTCACGCAGACGGCGACTGCTGGGCTGGCTCGGCAAGCTGCTGCTGGCCGCCTTTGCGAGCACCATCGTCTCGGTCGCGCTGCTGCGCTTCATCGACCCCCCCATGTGGACCTGGCGCCTCGAACGCGCCCTGTTTCCCCCTGCCAAGGTGGCCGAGGTGAAGCACGACTGGGTGCCGCTTGAGCAGATTTCCCGGGAGCTGCAACTGGCGGTGATCGCCGCCGAGGATCAGCGCTTTGCCGAACATCACGGTTTTGACATGGATGCCATCAGCTCGGCCCTCAGGCACAACCAGCAAAGCGGGCGGGTGCGCGGTGCCAGCACCCTCAGCCAGCAGACCGCCAAGAACCTCTTCATGTGGAGCGATCGCAGCTTCCTGCGCAAGGGGATAGAGGCCTGGTTCACCCTGTTGATGGAGCTGGGCTGGGACAAGTCCCGCATTCTCGAGGTGTATCTCAACATCGTGGAGTTCGGACCCGGCATCTATGGCGCCGAGGCGGCCGCCAGGCACTACTTCGGCAAACCGGCGATACGCCTCACCCGCTACGAGGCCTCCCTGCTCGCCGCCGCCCTGCCCAATCCCTGGCGTTATCGGGTCAAGCCCCCCTCACCCTATGTGCAGCAGCGCTCGGCCTGGATCCGTCGTCAGATGGGTCAACTCGGGCAAGTCACCCTGAACCGGGTCCACGGCACAGAGTAGCGCCATCCTGCGGATCAGAGGCGGGCCCCAGATGGCCGCCGACGGTTTCCCGATGAAGGGGCA
This sequence comes from Aeromonas sp. QDB17, assembly GCF_027705305.1. Classification (NCBI taxonomy): domain Bacteria; kingdom Pseudomonadati; phylum Pseudomonadota; class Gammaproteobacteria; order Aeromonadales; family Aeromonadaceae; genus Aeromonas; species Aeromonas sp. QDB17. Next base: position 51,316 of record NZ_JAPDBP010000024.1, on the reverse strand, counting down.
GATAGTGCCACCACCAGGTTTCGCGCCGCCGCTTGATCTGCCTTCTGTACTGTCGTCGCTTCATCTTGCCAGGCCGCCCCGTCACGCCGCCCCTGCTGGCGGCTCTGTTAACCTTATCCCCTGATCCCGCCATTTGACAGCACGGCGTCACCGCCCCCGGGCTGGCTGCCCATCCCAATACTTGTTAAAGTGGCGAACCTGGACGTATCTGGAGTGATTTCATGGAACAACGTAGCCCGGATCAGCTGGTCGAGTGGGCCTATGATCAGTTTCTGGAGCAGGCCGCCGACATGCTGGCCCCCGAACAAATCGTCGACATCACCCTCGAGTTCGAGCAACGTGGCGCGGTGGAGGCAACCCTGCCCAATGCCGACTGGTCAACCGAACTCGGCGAGCCGGTTGACATGGCACGTTGGGCCGAGGTCTGGGTCGGCTTGCTGGATCATCAGGACGAGTTCGAGGTGATCTACGCCACCTTCCTGCTCCCCCGGGATCAGAGCGAGCACGACGTGCATATCCGCTGGCACCGCCAGCAACAGGCATAAGAAAAGGCGCCCCAGGCGCCTTTTTCGTTTTTTGCGCTGCCCGAGTCAGGGGCGTGCCGCGATGGCCTTGGCCAGACAGCGGCGACACCAGCAGGCGCTGGCATCGCTCATGGGCAAGGCGGGAAGCTGGTTGCACCAACAGCGCTCGATGGGTTCCCCCGCCGACACGGCGCAGAACGCCGGCTCGCCGCAGCCCGGGCAGGCATGGGTGCTCTTAGAGCCATCGAGCTCGGCCATGCGGGCCAGTTGGGCCTCGCTGTCCATGGTGGACCACTGGCCTATCTCGGTCAGGGTGCGGCCACAACCGAGGCAGAGCCCCTCTTTGGCCCGGCAGTCACCGATGCAGGGACTCGGCAACTTATTCGTCCCCTGCTGGCGTGTCGGAGCCCACGAGGCGGATGCTGTGCTCCTCGATGACGATCTTGCCCTGCTTGTAGAGGCCGCCGATCGCTTTCTTGAAGGTGCCCTTGCTCATGCTGAACATCTTGTAGATGACGTCAGGATCGCTTTTGTCTCCCACAGCAAGGCTGCCCCCCTGCTTTTGCAGGCGCAGCAGGATGCGCGCACCGGCGTCATCCATCCGGGCCAGTCCCGGCTTTTGCAGGGTCAGGTCCAGCTTGCCATCTTCGCGCACCTGCTTGACCCAGGCGGTCAGCGGTCGGCCCGTCATCACGCGGCCGAACACCTCGTTCTTGAACAGCATGCCGGCGTACTGGCCATTGACCACGGCCTTGATGCCAAGGGGGGTGTGTTCCCCCGGCAGCACCGTCACCTCGTCACCGCTCTTGAAAGGAGGGTCGATGCGCAGGAAGCGCTCCAGACGGCTGGTGCCGACCATGCGCCCTTCGTTGTCCAGCATCAGATGCACCAGATAGACATGGCCCACCTGCATCGGCTTGTTCTGCTCGCGGCTTGGTACGAAGAGATCTTTCTTCATGCCCCAGTCGAGGAAGGCACCAATCTTGTTGGCGTTGACCACCTTGAGACCGACGATGTCCCCCACCATGGCGAAGGGCTTGTCGGTGGTGATCACCGGCTCGCAATCCGCATCCAGATAGAGGAAGACGGACACCTCGCTCTCCTCGGCGACGCCTTCCGGCAACTGGCGCCTGGGCAGCAGCAGCTCGCCGTATTCCCCCGCCGCCAGCCAGGCGCCGCGCTCCTCGATCTCGACGACGGTCAGGGTGTTCATCTTGCCAATCTGTAACATGGTGATCTCTTCTTTCAATATCCGGATGGGCCCATCTCATGGAAGACCCGTCATATAGAGGTGCATCGCCGCCGTCGGATGAGAGAGGACGGGGCCGATTTATGTCATGCAGGCGCGCATGTTACCCCAGAGCGGCAGCAGGACCTAGCCCCTCCCCCCTGTGTCTGACCTCTTTTCCCGCTCCCGGGTGGCCAGATTGACGATATTAGCAGCATTCAGTTCCCCCTTTGCTGCAAATAACCCCACTTTTAGGTAGACTTCGCGGCCGTCAAATCCAGAGGAAGCGTCGATGAACCCAGCCACTCGTACCCGTCATCTCAATCAATGGATCCAGACCCACAGCCAGCAGGAGATGAGTTACCCCGCCCTGCACGGCTTCCTGTGCGCCCGTCTGACGGGGCCCGTTGCCCCCGACTGGCAAGATCCGCTGGCCGGCCTGCTGCCTCATGATGCCGCGCTGGACGAGAAGAGTGCCGAGGCGCTGCATCACCTGATCGCCGAGCTGGAAGCTCAGGCCGACGACGCGCAGCTGGCCCTGCCGAGCCAGTGTCGCCTCTCTACCGACAACCCGGAGCAGGTGTTTGACAAGCGCCATCCTCTGGGCCAATGGAGCTATGGCTTCAGTCAGGGGGTGGCCTGCTGGCCGGCGCCGACCGACCTGAACGATCCGGCGACCCGCCATCGCTTCAGCCTGGTGGCCGAGCTCTGCCTGTTTCGCGACAAGCCCATGGCCATGATGCTGCACCAGGCTGCGGCCAGCGAGCTCCCCTTCCTCGATTTTTGCAAGCGTCAACGCCAGCAGATGAAGACGGCCCTCAACCTACTGCTCGGCCAGGATCACTACGAGGCCGAGCCTGAAGAGAGCCCGTCCCTGGACAACGAGCAGACTCGCCAGTGGCAGCAGTGGTTCGAGCTGGCGGCAGAGAGCCGCGATCCCCTCCCTCGCCTTGGCTGGTTCGAGCGCATCATTGCCGATGCCAACCTCCTGTTCGATGAGGCATTCTGGCAAGCCCACGCGGGCCATGGCTGGCAGGTCCCCGAGGCACGCCCTCTGATCGCGGCCAGGGCCGGTCGAGCCGATTGCCTGCTGCGACTTGGGCAGCTTGGGCAGGCTCGGGATGAGTACCTGGCCCTGCTCGCACTCTGCCGCGCCGACGAGCCCGCTTGCCGCCACCCCCTCTCCACCCTCTATGCCTGGCAAGGAGAGTGGGATGCCCTGCAACAACTGCTGGTGCGCTTTGATGAAGCCTCCTGCTGGCTGCTCTACAACAAGGCCTTGATGAGCTTTGTCTGCGAAGGGGAAACGGCGGCGCGCCCTCATCTGGCGGCGGCAATGAGGGTCAATCCCCATGTGCCCGCCACTTTGCTGGGCCAGCGCCGCTTGCCCAAGCAGGAGCCTCGCCGCTGGCAGGGAGGCAGCCGTGACGAGGCGGCGCTCTACGCCTTGCAGAGTCGCGAGGCCTGGCTGACCCACAACGCCTTGATATGGCTGCGAAAGAGTGTGGGCAAGCAGGCCAGTTGAGACCCCAATTGCCGATTCGATGACAGAACACGTGCGCAAACGCACATTTTTCTGGTGACTGGTCAGACAAATGCCCCTGTGTTACGTATCATCAAGGCCAAAGTATCAAGAGAAACTGCACCCGATGCAGCCGCCACAGCAGGATGTCATATGTCGAAGATCATTGAGCTGCTCGCGCACTACCCTCCTTATCAGCTGGTTCACGCCGCTGAGATGGTGCGCGATACCTTTGAACAGTTTTATCAGCAGCGGTACCAACTCACCGTGCCCCAGTGGCGCCTGATGATGGTGCTCGGCCCCCACTACCCCATCAGCCAGAAGGAGCTGGTGGAGGCGAGCGGCATGGACAAGGTACGGATCTCCCGCGAGATCCATCGTCTGGTGGAGAAAGGCATCCTGTTCACCGAGAACAGCGTGCAGGACAAGCGCATCAGCCTGGTCTCCTTCACCCCGGCGGGGCTCACCCTGTTCCAGCAGCTCAAGACGGAGGCGGGAAGCTGGCAGCACACCCTCACCGACTATCTGCCGGCCGAGGCGCGTCAGAGCATTCGCCTGCACCTGCAGAGCGTCAGCGATGCCATCGAACAACTTCACCTGCTGGACAACGAGCAACCCTCATGAAGCTGAACAACTTTGCCACCATGGATGTCAACATGCTGCTGAGCCTGGTCAACATGCAGCTGCGTGATCACTACGAGGATCTCGATGATCTTTGCCGGGCGCAGGATCTCGACAAGGAGGCCCTGGTCGCCAGGCTGGCCAGCGGCGATTTCCACTATCAGGAAGATCAGAAGCAGTTCAGATAGGGATCCGGATCACAACCCGACCCATGCCGCTGGCTCCGTCGGCAAAAGCTGCTAAGGTGGTGGCTACCCGGTCCGTTGATGTTCGCAAGAGGTATGGATACATCTTGTTGTCACAGACCGCGGTTAGCCTCTCGTTCACCACCCGCAGCCAAGGATGACCCATGATGCGCCTCATTCGACCAACCAGCCTGATCACCCTCTGCACATTGCTGGTGATCAGCCTCTTCCTCCCCCAGGTCCCCAACAGCGCCGAGCAGTGGCTCACCACCCTGCTGCTGGCCTCCCTGGTGGCGGTCTTTCTGATGGTCGGCAGCGGCTGCCGCCACTTCCTGCGCGAATAACGACGCCAGAGCGCGATGACTGCCCAAAAACAACAACGCAGCCCGAGGGCTGCGTTGTTGTTTCAGGATACTGGGGAGGCCCCGAGTCGCATCAGTAAGCCAGAGTTTCCAGCTGCTCCTTGGCCTGCTCGATCCCCTTGGCTTGCGCCTCCGGACCCATGCCCATGCCTTCGGCATAGATGAAGTCCACTTCGGTGATGCCGATGAAGCCCAGCACGGTACGCATGTAGGGGGTCACCAGGTCGGTGGCATTGCCCACGTGCATGCCGCCACGGGGGCTGACCACCAGGGCGCGGGTGTTCTCCACCAGGCCGACCGGACCGGTCTCGGTGTAACGGAAGGTCACGCCGGCACGGGCCACCAGATCGATCCAGTTTTTCAGCTGGGTCGGGATGTTGAAGTTGTACATGGGGGCCGCGATGATCACCAGATCGCTCGCCTTGAGCTCGGCGACCAGCTCGTCGGACTGGGCCAGCACCGCTTGCTGACGCTCGTTCAGGTTCTCGCCACCACGCAGGCCCATGGCCAGCTCGCCGTCCAGCACCGGCAGGTTCAGGGTCGCCAGATCGCGTACCTGGATGGTGTCACCCTGGCGCTCGGCCAGGTAGCCGTCGATCAGGGCGTTGGATTGGGAATACTGGCCCAGGATGCTGGACTTCAGAACGAGGATATTGGCCATGGTGAAACTCCATTTGATTGTCAATTGAACAGCCAGGCTGTCGATGGAGGTCACTATAAAGACTGGCATTAAAGCCTGATAGCGAAAATAGATGCTCAAGTCATTCAAAAAATTTGATGCCTGTGCGTTTCCTCGGCAGAGAGGGGCTCATCGAACTCCACACCCTTGGCATGACAAACGATTGCCGTTATGATCCGCCGCACTTTTTGTACGTGATCCGGATCTCATGACCTCCTCCCGCAGGCACTCCCCCTTTGCCGGCGCCGTCTGGATGATGGTGGCAGGCCTCTGCTTCGCCGCCGTCAACAGCCTGAGCCAGTATGTCAGCTTCACGCTCGGCCTCCCCTCGACCCAGGTCGCCTTTCACCAATATCTGATCGCCCTGGTCTGCCTGCTGCCCTGGCTGGTGCGCCACGGTCTGCGCCAGTCCCTGATGACGAACCAGCTGCGCCTGCACCTGCTGCGGGTCGCCCTGGCGGTGACCGGCATCCAGTTCTGGCTCTGGGCCCTGGCGGTCCCCGTCCCCATCTGGCAGGGGATCGCGCTCTTGATGACCTCCCCCCTGTTTGCCACCCTGGGATCAGCCCTCTTTCTCAAAGAGCAGGTGAGCCGGGCCCGCATCCTGGCCACCCTGGCGGGGTTTGTGGGCGCCATGCTGATCCTGGCACCCTGGACAGACGACTTCACCCTGGCCTCCCTGCTGCCGGTGGCGGCCGCCCTCTTCTGGGCAGGCTACTCCTTGCTGGTGCGCTATCAGGCGGCCAGCGAGTCGTCCCACACTATCGTCGTCTACCTGCTCGTCTTCAGCACCCCGTTCAACGCCATGCTGGCAATCCCTGAATGGCAGTGGCCGAGCGAAACCCAGTGGCTGCTGGTGGCCGCCTCGGGCGTACTGTCGGCACTGGCCCAGATGTCCATCGCCCGCGCCTACAGCGTGGCGGAGGCCTCCTTCGTGCAACCTTTTGATTTTGCCAAGCTGCCCATGAACGTGCTGGCCGGCTGGCTGGTATTTGGCTGGGCCCCCCCCGGTCGCTTGTGGCTGGGGGCGGCCATCATCATCGGCGCCATCACCCTGCTCACCCATCTGGAGCAGCGCGCCCACCCACCCACTTCCTGAGGTACGCCATGCGTGCCTCTTTTTTTGCTCACCCGGATCAGCCCTGCTGACCACCGACCTCAGGAGAGATCAGATGTTTGGAACCGCCACCCGCCCCACTGCGACCCGCGCCCTGCTGCTGGGATCAGGCGAACTCGGCAAGGAGGTCGCCATCGAGCTGCAGCGGCTCGGTATCGAGGTGATCGCCGCCGACCGCTATGCCAACGCCCCCGCCATGCAGGTGGCCCACCAGGCCCGCGTGCTGGACATGCTGGATGGCGCCGCCCTGCGCGCCCTGGTGGCCGAGGTCAAGCCCGACCTCATCATCCCCGAGATTGAAGCCATCGCCACCGACACCCTGGCCGCCCTCGAGCAGGAAGGGGTCAAGGTGGTGCCCAATGCCCGCGCCACCCAGCTCACCATGAACCGGGAGGGGATCCGTCGCCTCGCCGCCGAAACCCTGGGGCTGCCCACCTCTGCCTACCGCTTTGCCCAGAGCAAGGAGGAGTTTGTGGCAGCCGTCGAGGCCATCGGCCTCCCCTGCGTGGTCAAACCGGTGATGAGCTCCTCCGGCAAGGGGCAGAGCCTGCTGCGCGATCTCGCCAGGCTGGATGAAAGCTGGACCTATGCCCAGGAGGGGGGCCGTGCCGGTCGTGGCAAGGTGATTGTCGAAGGCTTCGTTCCTTTCGAGTACGAGATCACCCTGCTCACGGTGCGCGCCGTCGATGGCATCCACTTCTGCGAGCCTATCGGCCATCGTCAGGAGGATGGCGACTACCGCGAATCCTGGCAGCCCCAGGCCATGAGCGAGCTGGCCCTGGCCCGCGCCAAGGAGGTGGCGGCCAAGGTGGTCGAAGCCCTTGGCGGCTACGGTCTGTTCGGGGTCGAGCTCTTCATCAGGGGTGACGAGGTGTGGTTCAGCGAAGTCTCCCCCCGCCCCCACGACACCGGCATGGTGACCCTGATCTCCCAGGATCTCTCCGAGTTCGCCCTGCACGTGCGCGCCATCCTGGGGCTGCCCGTCGGCACCATCACCCAGTACGGCCCGAGCGCCTCTGCCGTGCTGCTGCGGGAAGGCCACAGCCAGGATATCCGCTATCAAGGGATTGGCGAGGCACTGGCCCTGGTGCCCGGTGCCCAGCTGCGTCTCTTTGGCAAGCCGGAGATCGCAGGTCGTCGTCGCCTCGGGGTGGCGCTCGCCCGTGGGCAGGATTGCCAGGAAGCCGTGGAGCAGGCCAAAACGGTGGCAGCCCGGGTCGAGGTACTCTTCTAGGCAATCCGCTTTACCACGTAAAAACAAACGTTTATCTGCGTGATCCGGCGCAAGGGGCAGGTGACTGCCCCTTTCCCATTGAAGCACCGGGCTTATAATCCCCCCTTCACCTATGTCAGGAGTACAAGATGTTAACTGCCGTGATCTTCGATATGGATGGTGTTCTGATCGACTCGGAACCCTTCTGGCAACGGGCACAGATGGCCGTCTTCGCCGAACTGGGCCACTTCCACACCGAGGAGGACTGCAACTCCACCATAGGGGTGCGCATCGATCAGCTGGTGGCCCACTGGTACCGGATCCGCCCCTGGAGCAGCCCCAGCCAGGAAGAGGTGGTACAGCGCATTCTGGATCAGGTGATCGCGCTCATCCTGCAAGAGGGACAACCCAAGGCCGGGGTGCTGGAAGCGCTCGACCTCATCGAGGCCCAAGGGCTCAAGATCGGGCTCGCCACCTCCTCCCCGTTTGCCATGGTCGAGGCGGTGCTCGGCAAACTCGGCATCCAGGACCGTTTCATGGCGGTCCACTCCGCCGAGGTGGAGCGCTTTGGCAAACCCCACCCGGATGTCTATATCCACGCCGCCGAGAAGCTCGGCGTCGAGCCTGTGCACTGTCTCGCCATCGAGGACAGCTTCACCGGCCTGCTGGCGGCCAAGGCAGCCTCCATGACGGCGCTGATCGTGCCGGACCCGGCGCTGGTCGGCGATCCCCGTCTGGCCATCGCCAACCACGAGCTGCGCTCTCTTGTCGAGCTGAACGCAGAGATGCTGGCCGGCTGGGTCAAGTAGGCAACACCCTGGCGGACTGACCTCCTGCCTCCCTTGAGCCCGCTCATAAACGTGCGCTTGCTCGCGGTTGCGCCGCCTTGTGGCGACTAGAATCAGCAGGAGCACAGAGACGGCCCACGGGCCCGAGGAGGTCACCATGATCGAGTACACCAGCAAGCGTATCGTCTGCCCCCACTGCGGCCACCACACCCGGGTCGAGCTGGATGCCAGCCAGGGGGATCAGGAGTTCTACGAAGATTGCATGGCCTGCTGCAACCCCATTCACCTGCGGCTGCACCGGGATGAAGCTCGCGACTGCCTGCAACTCTTCGTGGATGCCGACGACGAGCAGCTGTTTTGAATCCCCCTGTCCAGGCACAGACAAAAACAAACGGGACCCTGTGGGTCCCGTTTGTTCTGGTGCCATCGTCAGGCTGGATCACGCCTCCCTCAAGCACGCCGCCTTCGCCGACGTCATGGTCGGAACAAACTCCACTACCTGATAATCGGCCACCTCTGCCTGCTTGAAGGGATCCTCTGCCAGCATCGCCTCCAGGGCGTCTCGGCTCACGCCCTGCGCCAGTATGACGCCCCCGGCTCGGGGTACCCGACGCCCGGATGCCAGAAAATGGCCTGCGGCATACTGCCGCTCCAGCCACGCAATGTGGGTCGGGATCAGGGCATCGATCTCCGCCAGCAGTTTCACATAAGTCAATGTCACGACAAACATAGGGAAGTCTCCAAGGCTCTGGGGCGGCGCCTCTTCCACAAGAGGGCGCCTTTCCCGTGATGCCGCCCTCCTCTTCGTACCCTGGAGGCAGCGCTCAGGTGGTTACTGGCGCGCCGCCAGCACCCGCTCCACCGTGTCGACGATGGCCTGGGTCTGGGGATCAATCTCGATGTTGGTCTGCCAGCCGGCCTTGACCCAGCCCAGGTTGGTGCGGGCCAGGGTCTCGGGGATCAGGTTGACGCAGAACTCCCTGGCGCGCACCTCGCCCACGGTGAGGCTGATGCCGTCGATGCCGATGTAGCCCTTGGTCAGCACGTACTTCATGAGCGCAGGATCGAGGCGATACCACACCTGGCGGTTGTTGGGGGTGTCGATGACCGAGGTCACCTCGGCCGTCCCCATGATGTGGCCGGACATGGCATGGCCGCCAATCTCGTCCCCAAAGCGGGCGGCCCGCTCCACGTTGACCTTGTCACCCAACACCAGTTGCCCAAGGTTGGTGAGGCGCAGGGTCTCCTGCATCAGATCGAAGCTGACCAGATCCCCCTCCACTCGGGTGACGGTCAGGCAGCAGCCGTTGTGGGCCACCGAGGCCCCCAGGGCCAGCCCCTCGCCCCAGGCCGGGCTCGGCATGCGGATCACGTGGGTGCGAAAATTGGGCAGTGAATCGATGGCCACCAGTTCGGCGGTCCCTTGTACGATGCCGGTGAACATGAGTCTCTCCAGGCTGTGAAAATTGTCGGCAGGTTACCCCCGGCCACCTTGCAAGACAAGGGTGCCGGCTGACAAGGAGAGGCGCGATCGCTATAGTGACCCCAATCAATCCAGACTGAACGAGGAAACAAAAATGCAGGTATATCAATGCTGTGAAGCCATTCGCATCGCCTACAACCAGATTGGCTCCGGTGAGCAGGGTTATGTGCCCCAGGCCATTGCCGCCAGCATACGGGCGCTCAACGCCGTGGCCTCCGACGAGCAGGTACCGGCGGATCTGCGCGAGCAGGCGGCCTATGCCGCGGCCAATCTGCTGATCAGCGATCACGAAGACGCCTGATCCCGGCTACAAATCTGCCGCCGACCTTCCCCGTTGGCGGTTTTTCAGGCTAGAATGACACCCCCGCATTTTGTCTCCTCAGGACGAGGAGGCAAAAGCCCATCTCTCTTGCCCGCTCTTTCTCTTTTATCTGATCCACTCGGAGGTGTCAGTGCAACGTTATTGGTCCGAGGCGAAGCAGCTCGTTCGTCTAGCCAGCCCCATTCTGGTCGCCCAGGTGGCCCAGATCGCCATGAACTTCGTCGATACCGTGATGGCGGGACAGGTGAGCGCCGTGGATCTTGCCGCCGTGTCGGTGGCGTCCAGCTTCTGGTTGCCGATCATCTTGCTGGTGCAGGGCATCATCATGGCCCTCACTCCCATCGTTTCCCAGCTCAACGGCGCCCGCAAGCAGGACGAGGTGCGCCCCGCCGTGCACCAGGGCTTCTGGCTCGCCCTCATCGTCACGCCCATCGCCATGGTGGCACTCTATTTCAGCCCCCTGGCACTGCAATTCATGGACGTGGATCCCGTCATGGCGGCCAAGACTGCCGGCTACCTGCACGCCATCCTTTGGGGCCTGCCCGCCTTCGTGATGTTCCAGGTGCTGCGCAACTTCAGTGAGGGGCTCTCCCACACCATGCCGACCATGGTGATCGGTTTCGTGGGGCTCGCGGTCAACATCCCCGCCAACTACATCTTCATTCACGGCCACTTCGGCATGCCGAAACTCGGCGGCGTCGGCTGCGGCGTGGCCACTGCCATCGTGCTCTGGGCCATGCTGCTGGCGATGATCGTCTATGTGAAGTGCTCTGCCCACTTCAAGCGCATCAACCTGTTCGCCCAGCTGGCACGCCCCAACGGCAGCCGGATCTGGCGCCTGTTCCGCCTGGGGTTCCCCATCGCCATGGCCATCTTCTGCGAGGTGACCCTGTTTACCGTGGTGGCCCTGATGCTGGCCCCCTTCGGCGCGGAGACGGTGGCGAGTCACCAGATTGCGCTCAACTTCTCCAGCCTGGTCTTCATGCTGCCCCTGTCCATCGGTGTCGGCGTGACCATCCGGGTCGGTCACAACATAGGGGAAGGTCAACCGGATCAGGCCAGGGTCGCCGCCCGCACCGGCCTGATGCTGGGCATGGGAGTCGCCGCCGCGACCGCCGCCCTCACCGTGCTGCTGCGCGACCCCATCGCGGGGATCTACACCGACGACCTGCAGGTAATCGGCCTCGCCGCCACCCTGCTCTTCTTCGCCGCCATCTACCAGATCTCCGATTCTGTACAGGTGGTGGCCGCGGCGGCCCTGCGCGGTTACAAGGATACCCAGGCCATCTTCTACGTCACCATCGTCGCCTATTGGGGCATGGGGCTCCCCACCGGCATGATCCTGGGGCTGACCGACTGGGTGGTACCGCGCATGGGCCCGCAGGGATTCTGGATAGGCTTCATCGTCGGTCTCACCTCCGCCGCCCTGATGCTGGGCGCACGGCTGCGCGTCATCTACGGCCGCTTCGCCAGCCCCGCGGCCTGCACCGCCCTCTCCCGGGCGCAATAGGGCGCGGCCAGGGGCACGGGGAGCCGCACTTTTGGGACGGCTCGCCTGTAAAATCAACAGGCTGCACAAGAACTGGGCAAACAGTCTCCTTTGTGCATGTCCCTTGTTGACAGCCTTGGGGGCCATGGGTAGTATGCCGACCACGCCAGCAGTGCTGGCGGGATAAAACGGGTTTTCAGCCCGGTTTATGAAGTGGGTTTATAGCTCAGTTGGTTAGAGCACTACCTTGACATGGTAGGGGTCGTTGGTTCGAATCCAATTAAACCCACCACTTTTCGTGATGCGTCCTTAGCTCAGCTGGTTAGAGCACCACCTTGACATGGTGGGGGTCGGTGGTTCGAATCCACTAGGACGCACCATCACGAAACCCTGTTATGCGTCCTTAGCTCAGCTGGTTAGAGCATCACCTTGACATGGTGGGGGTCGGTGGTTCGAATCCACTAGGACGCACCATAACAGCTTGAATAAATTGCAGATATGAATTTGATGTGGGTTTAAAGCTCAGTCGGTTAGAACAGTACTTTGACATGGCGTAGGCAATGTCGTTGGTTCGAATCCGGTTGAACACAGATGTGGGTTTATAGCTCAGTTGGTTAGAGCACTACCTTGACATGGTAGGGGTCGTTGGTTCGAATCCAATTAAACCCACCACTCCCCTGCAATGACACACAAAGTCGCCTTGCGCACCCTGCGTCCTTAGCTCAGCTGGTTAGAGCATCACCTTGACATGGTGGGGGTCGGTGGTTCGAATCCACTAGGACGCACCAGATTTGAAAAGCCCGCTTGATAGCGGGCTTTTTGCATTGCCCGGCTCTGACCCCCGCTCTCCCCCGTCATCTGCCTCCTCTGGCCCACGGGCCGCCATTGTCGTGCCATGGCGGCCGCGTTTACCTCGCTTCGTCAGAAGAGATCGAGCTGCTGGCCGCAGATCCGCTCGAACGACTCCCCCACAAAGGGAAGGATGGCGTCGGCGATGGGCCTGAGCTGCTTGTCGATGTAGTGCTCGTAGTCGACGGCGCTGCGCCGGTACTCCAAAGGCTCGGGGCCGTTCAGGGTCATCAGGTAGGCGATAGTGCCCCTGTGCTGATAGCGCTGGGGCAGGCCGCGGCGCAGATTCTCCTCGTCCGCCAGGCGCGCCGCCCGCACATGGGGTGGCACGTTCTTCTGATACTCCTCGAGTTTCTGGCGCAGCCGCTTGCGGTAGATGAGCAGATCGTCGTGACGGCCCGCCCGGGTCTCGTCCACCATGGTGCGCACATAGCTGCTGGGATCCTGGTCGTGGAACACCATTTCGTAGAGCCGGGTCTGGAATGCCTTGGCAAGGGGGGTCCAGTCGGTGCGCACCGTCTCCAGCCCCTTGAACACCAGGTGCTCCCCTTCCCCTTCGCCCACCAGTCCCGCATAGCGTTTCTTGCTCCCCTTCTCCAGCCCGCGAATGGTGGGCATCAGGAAACGGCGGTAGTGGGTCTCGTACTGGATCTCCAGATGGCTCGGCAGGTCGAACTCCCGCCTGATCAGCGCGGCCCAGTTGTCGTTGATCATCTTCGCCAGTCGCTGGCCAATCTCGTCCGCCTGTTCGAGACGGATATCGCTCCCCAGGTGCACGAAGGTGGAATCGGTGTCCCCATAGATCACCTCGAACCCTTCTGCCTCTATCCACTCCCGGGTCTGCTGCATGATGCCGTGGCCCCGCAAGGTGATGGAGGAGGCGAGCCTCGGGTCGTAGAAGCGGCAGCCCCCCGACCCCAGCACCCCGTAGAAGGAGTTCATGATGATCTTGATGGCCTGGGAGAGGGCCTTGTTACTGGCGGCCTTGGCCCGATCCCGCGCCGCCCAGAGGGTGGCGATGAGATCCGGCAGGAAGTGACGGGTTCGGGAGAACAGGGCGCCGCGAAAGCCTGGAATGGCGTTATCCGGGTGTTTGAGCCCCTCCACCAGCCCCATGGGGTCGATGCAGAAGGTGCGGATGATGCTGGGATAGAGGCTCTTGAAGTCGAGCACCAGCACGTGGCGATAGAGCCCCGGCTTGGAGTCCATCACATAGCCGCCGGGGCTGGCGAGCCCGCCGTCTGCCGGCAGGTTGGGCGCCACATAGCCACCACGGTGCAGCCGTGGCAGATAGAGGTTGGTGAACGCCGCCACCGACCCCCCAACCCGGTCGAGCTCAAGACCGGTGAGGGAAGCGCGCTCGATGGCGAAGGGGATGAGGTGGCAGAAATCGAAGATCTCCCACACCAGCCTGCAATCTTCCAGGTTGTAGCGGGCCAGCGCCTCCTTGTCGGAGTGGAACAGCTCGGTGATCTTCTCTCCCCGGTTGGCCACGTCCTCGATGTCCTTGCCCCGCCCGAGCAGCTCGCTCGCCACCGCATCCAGGCTGTAGCTCGGGAACTGCCAGGTGGCGCTCTTGAGGGTATCGATGCCGTCCAGCACCATGCGCCCCGGGATGATGACGTTGCCGCTCTGGGGATCGTTTCGGGACGAGCGCCAGAAGCAGAGCTCCCGCCCACGCCCGAGCCGCAGCCGCCGCTTGTGGAGTTCGGCGCGGCGCAGCAGCAGGCGAAAGTCGAAATTCACCACGTTCCAGCCGATGACGAGATCGGGATCGTGCAGGCTGAACCAGCCCTCCAGGGCAGCGAGCAGGGCGGGCTCGTCCGCCACCCACTCGACGGGGGTCTCCCAGTCCTGCGAGTCCGGCTCCGGGGCACCAATCATGATGACCCGCGCGTCCTCTTCGCTATGGAGCCCCACCGAGAAGAGGGTGCCATCCATGGCGCACTCCACGTCCAGGGAGACCCAGGAGAGGGTCGGCGTCACCGCCTGCGGCGCACAGCGCGCCTCGTTTACCTCCCAGTAACCCTGCCTGCCCCCCTTGCGCCTCGCCTTGCCGTCAAAGCGCATCCCGGCGGTGATGAAGCGCTCCATGAGAAAGCGCTCGGGCAGGCGGATATCCGCCTCAAAGTGCTCCAATCCGCGGATGAGCAGCAGCTCGATGGCGCGGTGAAAGGCGCTCAGGGTGGCAAAGTAGCAGCCCACCACCCGGCTCCCCTCGAAGGTGTGCATGGGGAGGCGGCGAAAACGCCCCCTCACCCCGGCCCCCTTGAAGAGCTCTGCCGCCTCCTCCAGGTGGCGTTCCGGCAGGAAGAAGACCGGCTCCTGCCCCGGCACCACCACCCGTACCGGTCCCTGTGCGCTCCAGAGCCACATCACGATCTCGGTACGCCCCTGCACATCCCGACCATGGCGGGTCAGGATGAAGCCGTCGAGCGGCGGGGTCACGGGAGGGAGTGGCTGGATGTCGGTCATGCAGGTGGTCGGGCTCAAGAGTGGGATGGGACCATTGTACGTTCATACAGTACCCGGCTGCAATTGCCGGGCGGGGCCCTCAGGGCAGGCGCTGTGCCCCGTCTTTGCCATCCGGCGCCGGATTGGGGCATAGTAACCTCGGTATCACTCACCGGCACCGGGCGAGACGGCATGCCCAACTCCCGGCAGACGCTGCGACCTGCGCGCGCGTGCGCCAACCCTTTCCTCGACAAGGAGCACCCCATGACACAACAGTGGCAACGCATTGCCTCCCGCCTCACCGATGTGGGCGGCATCCCGGTGGCTCGCGCCATCCCGGTCAAGGAGCGGCGCACCATCGGGCCCTGGTGTTTTCTCGATCATATCGGCCCGACCCGCTTTGCCCCCGGCGCCCCCGGCATGGATGTGGGGCCCCACCCCCACATCGCCCTGCAGACCTTCACCTGGATGCTGGAGGGGGAGATCCTCCACCGGGACAGCCTGGGCAGCAAGCAGGTGATCCGTCCGGGCCAGGTGAACCTGATGACCGCAGGACGGGGCATCGCCCACACCGAGGAGTCGGTCCCGAACCAGCCCGATCTGCACGCCGCCCAGCTCTGGATAGCCCTGCCCGAGGCGGATCAGCATACCCCGCCCCGCTTCGATCACTACCCGACGCTCCCCCGCTGGCAGCAAGGGGAGATCACCCTCACCCTGCTCATCGGCGAGCACGGCGGCCGGCGCGCCCCCACCCTGCACTTCTCCCCCATTCTGGGGCTGGATCTGCACGCCCCCGAGGGAGGCGAGATCACCCTCCCCCTGGATCCCGCCTTCGAGCACGGCCTCTTTCCCCTCGCGGGGGAGACCATCGTCGCAGGGGAGGTCCTGGCCCCGGAGCAGCTGCTCTACCTGCCCCCCGGCAACCGGGAGGTGGCGCTGACCCTGCGCCCGGGCGCCCGGCTACTGCTCATCGGCGGCGAGCCCCTGCCCAGACCGCTGCAGATCTGGTGGAACTTCGTGAGCGTCGACAAGGAGGCCATTCGCACCGCCGCCGCCGACTGGGAGAGCGGTCATCCGCGCTTTGGCGAGGTGACGGGTTACCAGGGGCCCCGTCTCAAGGCGCCGCCCCTGACCGGGCTCTGAGCCAGGGTCCAAAACAAAAGAGCGCCCATGGCGCTCTTGTTGATTGGAATGAAGGCCCGTCAGGACTCCTCTTCCTGCTCCGCCTGCAACCTGGCCCGGCGGGCCATGGCCTCCTCCTGGGCACTTTCTATCTCGTGCAGCACGCCATCCAGATCGATGGCCTCCCGGCTCTCTTCGAACAGGCCGGTGAGCTCGGTCTCGGGGCCCAGCTTGCCATCCTCGAACAAGGACCACATCTCCCGGGCATAACGGGTCTTGAGCAGTTCGGGGGCATACATGCCGTAGTAGTTGCGCATGTTGTCGACATCCCGCTCCAGCATGGCCCTGGCCTGGTTGTTGGCGGCGGCATCCACCACCTGGGGCAGGTCGATGATGACGGGCCCCTCTTCGTCCACCAGCACGTTGAACTCCGAGAGATCCCCGTGAATGAGGCCAGCGCAGAGCATGCGCACCACGTAGCGGATCACCTTGCCATGATCCACCAGAGCCTGCTCACGGGTCAGGGCCACGTCGTTGAGACGGGGAGCGACGTTGCCGTCGGCGTCGGTGATGAGCTCCATCAGCAGCACGCCATCGAGGCAGACATAGGGCCTGGGCACCCGCACCCCGGCCGCCGCCAGCTTGAACAGGGCATCCACCTCGGTGTTCTGCCACACCTCTTCGTGCTGCTTGCGACCGTACTTGGAGCCCTTCTCCATGGCGCGGGCATCGCGGCTGCTGCGCACTCGCCGCCCTTCCTGATAGACCACGGCCTGCTTGAAGCTGCGCTTTGACGCCTCTTTGTAGACCTTGGCGCAGCGGATCTCGTCGCCGCAGCGCACCACATAGACGTCGGCCTCTTTGCCGCTCATCAGCCGGCTGATGACATCGTCCACCAGGCCGTCATCAACCAGAGGTTGGATTCGATTTGGAATTTTCATGACCGCCCTTTTACCCTATTTGCACCTTGTTTGCACCTGTTTGCTGGTGGCCTGCCACCCCTGTCAGAAACGGCCCGCAAGGGGGCCGTGTCGATCAAGGTTCCGGTGGCAGCCCCTGGCGGATGCGGCGGATCCCCGCCTCGTAGAGACCGTCCTCGCCCTGATCGTGCTCCTGGGTTTCGAAGATCTTGAGAAACCACATGTACTGCTCGGGGAAGCGGCCAAGCTGCTGCTCCACCATGCGGTTCATCTGGTTGACGTCCGCCACCAGATCCGCGGTGGGATAAGGGTCGAACGGCGCCTCGATCTCCAGCCGGTAGCACCCCTGATCCTCGTCGTAGCAGGCCAGAATGGGCACGGCGCGGGCACCGGTCAGCTTCACCAGCTTGGGCAGGGCCGGCAGGGTCGCCTTGGGGTGGTTGAAGAAGGGCACGAAGAGGCTCGCCTCCCGGCCGTGATCCTGATCCGGCAGATAGAAGAAGCTGTCGCCGCTGCGCAGGGCCTTGATGGCGGGCTTGATGCCGACGCTGCGCTCGTAGATACGCCCGCCCTTGCTGCGCTCGCGGTTGATATACCAGTCGAACACCGCATCCTTGGGGCTTTTCATCATGGTGCACATCTTGATCCCCTGGAGGGGGAAGTAGCGGCCAATCATGTCCACCGCCCAGGTGTGGGGCACCACGAAGATCATGGGGCGACCGGCTGCCCGCTCCGCCTCCACGTGCTCCCAGCCGCTCACCTTGACGCGCCCCTTGAGGAAGTCGGGGCTGCGCCAGGTCAGCTCGCCAAAGCCCAGGAAGGTCTTGAGCCCCACCCGGATGGATTTCAGCAGCAGGGCCTGACGGCCCGCCTCGTCGAGATGGGGGAAGCAGATCTTGAGGTTGGTGTCAGCGATGTAGGCCTGCTTCCTGGAGACGCGCAGCAGCAGGGGGGCCAGGTAGTCGGCCAGCTTGTCCCGTGCCCTTGCCGGCACCCAGGCCAGCAGGGAGAGCAGGGCGACGGCCAGCCAGCTGCCCCACAGACGGGGGTGCAGCAGGCGCGGATGAAAAGAGGTATCAAACACCGGATCTTGTGCGGACATGGTCGCCATCGAATCATCAAAACAGACCGTCATTTTAGTGATCCTGACAACTTTTTCTACCCTGCCCTGCACAGCGCCCTCGCGCCAAGTCACTGATCAGACAAGTTAGAAATAAAAAGTGGCCCGCTTGGGGCCACATTTTTGCACCGGGTGAGCGCAAGGCTCAGGGGTGAGGAGCAAGGCCCCGGCGGATGCGCCGGATCCCCTCTTCGTAGAGGCCATCCGGCCCCACCTGATCCTCACGGGTGTCGAAGATCTTGAGGAACCACATGTACTGGCCCGGGTGGCGGCAGAGCTGGCGCTCCACGCTGTCGTTCATGCGGCAGGTATCCGCCATCAGATCCGCGCTCGGGTAGTCGGCGTAGGGAGCCTCGACCTCCAGCCGGTAGCCGTGCGCCTGCTCGTCATAGCAGGCCAGCACCGGCAGGGCCCGGGCACCGGTCAGCTTCACCAGCCGTGGCAGGGCCGGCAACGTCGCCTTGGGGTGGTTGAAGAAGGGGGCGAACAGGCTCGCCTCCCGGCCGTGATCCTGATCCGGCAGATAGAAGAAGCTCAGACCGGATTTCACCGCCTTGATCACCGGCTTGATGCCGGCGCTGCGCTCATAGACGCGGCAGCCGTGCCGGGCCCGCGCGCCGTTGATGTGCCAGTCGAACACCGGGTTGCGGGCGCTCTTCATCATGGTGCACATGGGCAGGCCCCGCTGGGCGAAGTAGTAGCCCGCCGCGTCGATGGGCCAGCTGTGGGGCACCACCAGGATCACCGGTCGGCCAGCGGCCTGCTCCGCCTCGATATGTTCCCAGCCGCTGACCTGGATCCGCCCCATCACGTGGGCGGGGCTGCGCCAGGTGAACTCGCCAAAGCCCAGCAGGCTCTTGAGGCCGACCCGGATGGAGGTCATCAGGATGGCCTCCCGCTCGGCCTCGCTCTTCTCCTTGAAGCAGATGGCGAGGTTGGTCCTGGCGATGTAGATCTGCTTCTTCGAGATGGCGCATACCAGGGGCGTCAGAGCATCGGCCAGGCGATCCCGCCAGCGCGGAGGAACGAAGGCGAGCACACCGATGGCGCCGAGGGCGAGCCAGCTCAACCAGTAACGGGGGTGCAGCAGACGAGGCTGGAATCGGGCGTCA
This sequence comes from Aeromonas sp. QDB17, assembly GCF_027705305.1. Classification (NCBI taxonomy): domain Bacteria; kingdom Pseudomonadati; phylum Pseudomonadota; class Gammaproteobacteria; order Aeromonadales; family Aeromonadaceae; genus Aeromonas; species Aeromonas sp. QDB17. The sequence goes on along the minus strand of NZ_JAPDBP010000024.1, from coordinate 32,206 downwards.
AACACGGGATCAGATGAGGACATGGGGCACGACAAAACAGTGGGAAGATAAAGTGGCGCGCATCGTGACAGGTATTACCAGTTAACGCCAACTGAATGTCGCCTGTATGGGCAACTATTTAAGCCACTTCACGGATTGACAAAATTAATCTGCTTCATTTGATTCCTCTCTGTGTCACTGCATCACGAACGGCAGACCCCGCACGGGCGGGGTCGATGACGAGGGGGGATGAAAACCTTGTGCCTAGCGGCGTGCGGGCTGCCCCGGCAGGTCATCCTGCACGGCCGGCAGGAAGAACATCAGGTAACGCAGGGCCACGTAACCCACCACCAGGGTGGCCACCCCCAGCTCCAGATAGGCCAGCTGATGGAGCTGCTCGGCATAGCGGGCCGCCTGTGGCCACTGCGACAGCAGGTGACTCACCTTGAACAGGGCGGTGGCCCCGATCACCAGGGGGAAGGTGAAAGCGGCGTAACCCGGCGAGAACGGCAGGCGCAGCAGCTTGATGAAGGCCAGGTAGATGATGCCGGTCATCAGCACGGCGATCCCGAGCAGCACCGCCACCAGCAGCAGGGAGGGATCCTGGCTCACGGTGAGGTAGCCGGCCAGCGACAGGCTCGCCGGGGCGGCCAGGATGGCGATGGTGGGCTTGGCGGCATCCGGCACCTCGTGGCTGAAGATGAGGCGATAGAGCATCAGCGGCAGCATCAGGCCGTAGCAGGCCATGCCGAACCAGAGCAGGCCGGTGGCCAGGGATGCGAAGGGACCGCCCGGGTAGGCCACGTCAGCCACGATGATCCCCACCGGCGGCACAAACCAGCTCGGCACCATGTGATGGATTTCAAACGCTTTGGCCCTGTGCCAGACGAAGGTCGCGAGGAAGACGAGGTGGATGATGACCGCAAACAGCCAGAGCCCCTGCCCCAGGGTCGGGGCGAGCAGGCCGACCGCCTTGGAGACCACCATGGTCCCCATGGCGTAGGTGGGCACCACGCTGCCCACCACGGGATGGGCGAGATCCTGCCACAACAGGCGCGGGTGGATCAGAAACTTGAAGGTCAGGACGAGGAGCAGCACGGCAGCGATGGCGGCCCCCAGCAGTTGCAGACGGCCATCGAACTGACCGGCATTTTCCCAGCACCAGCCGAGGCTGGCGATCCCCAGAGCCAGACCGGCCATGGGGGTCGGGGCGGCGGCCAGGGAGCGGCGGGTTCTTGCGATCATGGCGAATACCCTCTTGATGATGACGATGGGCATAGGATAAAGGGGGTCTATCGTTTACGATATCTAAATGAATTGAACTTAGCGTTTAGGAAAATCAAACGATATGAAGCTCACCCTGCAACAGCTCAAGGTGTTTGCCACCATCGCCCGCCACGGCAACCTGGGGGGCGCCGCCAATGAACTCTGCCTGAGCAAGGGGGCCGTTTCCCAGTCGCTGCAGGAGCTGGAGCGCCAGCTCGCCACGCCCCTGTTCGACCGGGTGCACCCGAGGCTCCAGCTCAACAGCGAGGGGCGCCTGCTGCAACCGGCCGCCGAGGAGCTGCTGACCCGGATGCAGGAGATAGAACAGCTCTTCAGCCCCGATGCCGAGCCAAGCGGCCAGCTGCACCTCGGGGCCAGCCAGACCATCGGCAACTACCTGCTGCCCGCCCTGCTGGCGGAGGGGGCCCAGGAGCTGGGGGCCGCCCCCAGGGTCACCATCGCCAACACCCACCTCCTGTGCCATGCCCTCGCCCACTTCGAACTGGATCTCGCCCTCATCGAGGGGGAGAACCACCACCCGGACCTGGTGAGCGAACCCTGGCTGGAGGACGAGATGCTCATCATCGCCGCCCCCGGTCACCCCCTGGCGGATCAGCTCGAGCTGCCCCTGCGCCGGCTTGCCGGGGAAACCTGGGTGCTGCGCGAGGCGCAATCCGGCAGCCGCGAGCAGTTCGAGCAGCAGCTCCAGCCCCACCTGCCCCGCTGGCAGGCGGGGATAGAGCTCAATACCCTGGAGGCGGTGATGCTGGCGGTGGAGAAGGGGCTCGGCATCTCCTTCATCTCCCGCCTCGCGGTGGCGGATCGGCTGGCACAGGGGCGCCTGGTTGCCCTCACCCCGAGTCGCCGCTTCCCCCGCCAGCTCTCCCTCGTCTGGCACAAGCAGAAGTTCCACTCCGCCGCCCTGCGCCGCTTCCTGGCCTTCTGCCGCGCCCAGACCCTGGCGTGAGAAGCCCTTCGGATACGACAAGGGCGCCATTGGCGCCCTTGTCGTTCAGCCGATACTCCCCTCGGCCCTTCCCCGGCCTCAGCCGGCGAGTCCCCCTTCAATCCAGCCGAGCACCTGCCGGGTCACGGCCTGGGGCACCCAGGGGGAGTCCAGCAGCCGGTGGCGCAGGCAATCGGCGAAGTGATCCGCCTCGTGCTGCATGCCGCCCCCCTCCACCGGCAGGTAGATGTCCGCCGGCCAGATGACGGGAGCAGGCCCCCCTTGCCAGCGAATGTGCTGGGGATTCCACCACTTGCCCTCGATGACCAGGCGCCACCCCTCCCCGGACAAGGACGCTTCCCGCTCGAGATCCTCGATGATGGAGGCCCCGAGTTCGGCCCGAAACGGCTCATCGAACGTGAAGCTGGCGGCGAGATCCACCTCCCCCGGAGCCCGCGTCAGCGTCACCTCGGGGGCGGGGCAGCCCAGCCCCAGCCGATGGCAGAGGGCGGCATGGAGCCAGAGGGGATAGACCCCCACGTCCCAGGCAGCGCCGCCATCCAGCGCCGGATCGAACAGCTTGCCCACCTTCGGCTGGGCCGAACCGAACGCCGCCCGCAGCTCGCGCGGCGGCGGCAGCAGGGGCAGGCGCTGCAACAGGGCGCGCATGGCGGGGAAGCACATTACCTTCATGGCCTCGAGCAGCAGCAGGCCCCGTGCGTGGGCGAGCGCCACCAGGGCGTCCCAGTCCGCTACCCGGGTCACCGCCGGTTTCTCCACCAGTACGTGCTTGCCCGCCAGCAGCATCTGCCTCACCAGGCCCGCGTGCTCCGGGTGGATCACCGCCACATAGACGGCCTCCACCTCGGGGCTGGCGGCCAGGGCCTCATAGCTGCCATAGGCGTGGGGCAGCCCCAGATCCCGGGCGAACTCGTCCGCCCGTCCCTGGTCCCGGGCGGCGATGACCACCACCTCGGCTCCCCTGGCGTGCCCGTTCACATCGCGGCAAAAACGCCGGGCGATGGCCCCCGCCCCGGCAATGCCAAAGCGCAGGGGCGCCCTTGTCTCGTCGTGCATCGTCTCTCCTTGCTACCCAATGGTGGACCCCGGCATCACGCCGGGCGCGGGCTCCCGGCCAGGCTGCGCAGCCAGCTTATCTCCTCGCCCCAGATGGACTCGTCGATGGTCTCGAGGATAAGCGGGATGCCGTCGAAACGGTCGTCGTTCATGATGTGGTGGAACACCGCCTCGCCGAGGTTGCCCTCCCGCAGGCTGTGGTGACGGTCGACCCGACTACCGAAGGTACACTTGGCGCCGTTGATATGCATCCCCTTGAGGTACTGGAACCCCACGATGCGGTCGAAGTCGGCAAACACCGCCTCGCACCCCTCGGGGGTACGCAGATCGTAACCGGCGGCGAAGGCGTGGCAGGTGTCAAAGCAGACGCCGACCCGACTCTTGTCCTCTACCCCGTCGATGAGGGCGGCCAGATGCTCGAACGACCAGCCGAGGTTGGTACCCTGGCCTGCGGTATTCTCGATCACCGCCGTCACCCCTTCGCTGCGCTCCAGCGCCCAGTTGATGGACTCGCTCACGAGCTTGAGGCTCACCGCCTCGGGGATCTGCTTGAGATGGCTGCCCGGGTGGAAGTTCAGGTAGCACAGCCCCAGTTGCTCGCAGCGCTTCATCTCGTCCAGAAACGCATCCCGGGACTTGGCGAGGGCATCGGGGTCGGGATGACCCAGGTTGATGAGGTAGCTGTCGTGGGGCAGGATCTGCTCGGGACGAAAGCCCTCCTTCTCGCAGGCGGCCTTGAAGGCGCGAATGCTGGCCTCGGAGAGGGGCGCCGCCTGCCATTGGCGCTGGTTTTTGGTAAACAGGGCGAAGGCGTTGGCCCCGATGGCTTTGGCCCGGGCGATGGTGTTTTCCACCCCGCCCGCCGCACTGACGTGGGCTCCGATAAATTTCATCTCATCTCCTGTGCACTGTGACCGGGTGCCTGCCGCGCTGGCCACCGCACCCGTTGCCGGGGCGCCATTATGCCCAAGCCAACCCCTTGCGCCAAACCGGGATTGTCGATGGGGGCAATGGAAAAGGCGCCCGCAGGCGCCCAGGGACACTCTCTTCCCTGCCCTCGCCGGGCCTTCGCACTAGCCGGGAGTGAATTCCACCCGGTTGCGGCCTCGCCGTTTCGCGGCGTAGAGGGCATCATCCGCCCGCTTGAGAAGGGTGCTGAGGGCGCCGTCTTCAGGTGACGAGGATGAATACCCGATGCTCGCGGTCAGCCTGATGGACTCGCCCTCGTACTCGATCACCTGGGCCTCGATGAGGGCGCGAAGGCGGTCGAGCACGGAAAACGGGGGCTCGCTGTCACCCCCCGTCATGATCATGGCAAATTCCTCTCCCCCGATGCGGGCGAAGATATCCTCCTGCCTCATGTTGCCCTTGACGAGGCTGGCCACCGCCTTCAATGCATGATCCCCGGCGACATGACCATATCGGTCATTGAGACGTTTGAAATGGTCCAGATCCAGAATGGCGATGATAAAAGGGGTGCCCGTCAGCCTGGACAATATCAGCCGCCGTTCTCCCTCATTCATGAAGGCCCGGCGATTGGCGGTCTCCGTCAGATAATCCGTGCAGGCCTGCTGCTCCATGTCGGCGATTTGAAGGTGCAGCTGGATATTGAGGGCCAGCCAGTTCGCCAGACATTGCAATACCATGGCGTGGTCGGCGGTGTAATAGCCCTTCTCGTGGTGGGCGACATTCAGGGTACCGATACTGACCGTCCCCTGAATCATGGGGGCATCCATGCAGCAGCCCATGCCGTGCCGGGAGAGCATCTCGCAATCGAGATCTGCGGACTGGGCCAGGTCGTCGCATATTCTCAGCATGCCGGTCGAAAATACCCGGCCCACCATGGTCCCTTGAATGGGCACCAGAAAATCCATGGGAATGGCATTGTTGCCCATCACCGAATAGAGCGTCAGGGAGTCTTCATTTTCCTTGATGGTGATGCTGACCCGTTCGGCAGAAAAAAGATGGAATATCCACTTCGCCATCACGTTCAATACATCCTGAAGGGACGCGGCCCTGGTCAGGTCCTGAATAAAGGTGACCGGGATGGTAATTGTCTTGCCGGGCCCCAGGCTGGACAAAAAATCTGGATCAAATATTTTTTCGTTATTGTGATGGTGCATAGCTACCTCGCCCATTTTTATTATTGCCACCCACGCTGTCCTATATGCCGGCCGCCAGGTGTCCAGATATTATTTGCCAGTGCCCCTCTCATAGGTGCCCCAGAGTATAACAACCGGGCTGGTTCTGAAATGCTCCTCATCTGGACCACATACTCTCCCACCAGCAGCGCTGGCCAACAGGCGTGGCCATCACCACCTCCCCATGAAGAAGGCGCCCGCAGGCGCCTTGATGAGAGACAGAACATCCCTGTCCGTCAATAGGCCAGACCGGCCCCGTAGGGATAGAGCGGGCTTTGTGAGTCTTTGGCCACGTCCGGGGACTGGGCCAGCACTGCCTGCCAGCTGGAGGGCAGCTCGAAGGGGAGCTTGCCGCGTGCCTTCTGGGTGCCGCTCATGACATCGAACAGGGCCTGATCCAGGGCACCGAAGTTGGCGAGCAGCACCCGGGCCGCCGGGGCGACCTCGGTCAGGATGGCGGGCCTGTCCAGATAGACGGAGAGCACCATGGGCACCCCGGCCTGCTCGATGGCCTGGATGGCGGCATAGTCATCCGCGCCGCGGTAGACCCCTTCGTGGGCCGTCTCCTGCACCACCTGATCATTGCTGGCAAAGCCGAGCTGACCGAAGTGGATGCTGCCAAACGGGAAACGGGGATCCTGCTCGCCCGGTGCGTTGACCCGCACGATGGCAAGCTCCGCGTCGGCCAGGTTTGTCACCACCGTATAGCCGTTGGCCCTGGCCACCTCGGCGTTGACATTGTGCAGATAGACCCGCTTGCCGTCCGCCTTCAGCGGCAGCAGGGCCCCCTCGTTCTTCAGCAGCACGTGGGACGCGGCCTGGGCGGCCTGGGCCTCTTGCTGGAACTCGGTCTTGCCCACCAGGGCCACCGCGGCCTCGGCATCCACATAGGGATTCTCGAAGAGCCCGAGGGCAAACTTCTGGGCCAGGATCCGCTCGGCCGAGGTGGTGATGGCCGCCTCGGTCACCAGACCGCTCTGCACCGCCGCCAGCAAGGGAGCTGGGTCTTCCACGCCACCGAACTGATCCACCCCGGCGTCGATGGCCTTGGCATAACGCTCGGCCTTGGTGAGCTTCTCCACGCCCCAGGACATGCCAAAGGGCACGGTCCAGGGGCTCACCCCGGCATTGACCTCATCCTGGGTCAACCCCTGCTCGCAGCGGCTGTCACAGTCATTGACGATGCCCCAGTCGCTCAGCACCACGCCGTCAAACTTGAAGTGGCCCCGCAACAGATCCGTGATGATCTGGCGGTTGAAGCCAAACCCCACCTCCTCGACGGGCTGCCCATCCTGGGTCAGTCCCAGGGGCATGGCGTAATAGGGCATCACAGCGGCTACCCTGGCCTCGAAGGCGCCCTCGAAGGGCACCAGGTGGTAGGCAAACTGACCGCCGGGGTAGATCTGCTCCTTGCCCCAGGGGTTGTGGGCATCCAGCCCGTCCTTCTGGGGACCGGCCCCGGCGAAGTGCTTGACCACGGTGACCACGCTCTCCTTGCCTATCCCCTCGCTCCCCTGCTGGAAGCCCTCGATGTAGGCCTTGACCAGAGACTTGGCGAGCAGGTTGTCTTCCCCGAAGGTGCCGTTGATGCGCCCCCAGCGCGGCTCGGTCGCGAGATCCGCCTGGGGCGAGAGGGCCTCGTGGATGCCGACGGCCCGGTACTCCTGACGGGCGATGTCGCCAAAGCGCTGCACCAGGGCGGCATCGCCGATGGCGGCCAGCCCCAGGGTTTCGGGCCACTGGGAGAAGGCCCCGGCACCGATACTGGTGGCGTTGGGATCATGGGTGAAGTGGTTGCGGGGATCCGTGCTCACCGTCATGGGGATGCCGAATCCCACTCCTTCCAGCAGGGCCTGCAGGGTGTTGTTGTCCGCGGCGATGGCCGCCGGATCACCGGCCATGCGGGTGATGAAGGTGTTGACCCCGTCCTCGCGCAGCATCTTGTCCATGGCCGCGAGGTTCACCCGCCCCGCCCCGTCCAGCACCAGGGTGCCGTGCATCATCAGCCCTGCCTTCTGGGCCAGGGTGAGCCTGCCCACCAGATCCCGGGCCCGCTCGGCGGCGCCGAGGCGCCAGTCCTCGTAGGGGGTCAGGGTGCCGCTGCCATCGAGATCCTTGAATTGCAGGCCGTCCTGCTCGATGAGGGTGACGGTGCGGTGGCCCAGAACCGGCTGCTCGGGCTTGGGGGTGGAGTCGTTGTCGTTGCACCCTGCCAGCAGCAGGGCCCCGATGGCGAGGGCGACACGGGTTCGGGAGAGCGAGTGGTGTTTCATTGTTGTTATCTTCCTTGTGTGTGTAGGAGTCGCCACTCTATGCAAAAGCGGCCCCTCTCACTTGCCCGTCGGGTGCAGGAAGTTGCCGGTTGGGAGCAGGATTGAAAAGTGTGAAAAGGGTTGCAGGGTTACCCTTGGTTACAAATCTGAAACATGAAAGCGGCGCTGGCTCACGGCAATCCGCCGCCGTTGGCCGATGATGGTGGGCCACCGCTGACAAGGATTTTTGCCGTGAAGACCGTCTCCAACCGGATTGCCCTGCACTGCCTCAACCACTGGCAGGCCCGCGGGCGGGATCCTGCTGCCCTCCTGCACCCCTGCGGCATCGCTCACGAAGAGCTGCTGATCCCTCAGGGGCGGCTCGACACCGGGCGCCACTTCCGGCTGCTGGCCGGGGCAGCCCCCCACGTGGATCTGGCCCTCAACTGGACGCCCCCCGCCCTCCCCGGCCTCTTTGCCGACTTCATGTCGCTGGCGAGCCTGTGCTGCAACGCCGCCACCCTTCGCCAGGCCCTGCACTTCTTCCTCGCCTACCGCCCCCTTATCGGCGAGAGCGACGAGATCCGCCTGCAAGAAGAAGAGGGACAGGCCAGGATCAGCTACCACTCGGAGTCCGATCACCCGGACGTCATCGCCCTGAGCAGCCTGGCCAACCTCTGCCACCTCTATGCCCTGCTCCAGTTCTACCACCCGGGCCAGGGGCTGCTGGTGCTGCCCACCCCGGTACGCCCCAGGCTGTGGCGTGAGCTGGCAGGCTGGCTGGAAGGGCGGTTGCAACAGGGGGCGGCCTTCGAGCTGCGCTTTCCCGCCGCCTTGCTCGATCTCGCCCACGGGCAGTGCAACCTGCCCCTGCAACCCCTGCTGCTTGGGGAGCTCGACCGACAGATGGCCCAGCTTCGCCCCAGCAGCCGCTACCGGGACAGGGTGATGACACTCATCCGCCAGCAGCTGTGGCAAGAGAGCGCCGAGGCCTCCTCTCTGCTCGATGGGGTGTGCGAGCACCTCAAGCTGACCCGCTGGACCCTCAACCGCCATCTGCGGGAGGAAGGGTGCCACTTCTCGGGTCTGCTGGAGCGGGTGCGCCGGGAGGAGGCCTGCCGCCTGTTGCAGGATCCCGCCCTCCCCCTGCAGACAGTGGGGGAGCGCCTGGGTTTTGCCCGCCAGAGCAGCTTTACCCGCTTCTTTCGCGAGGCGTTTGCCCTCTCGCCCCGCGAGTTTCGCTCAAGGCGCAGCCGCCTCTGAGGCGCCCCCGAGATGGGCCGCGAGCAACCCCGCCAGCCAGTGGATGAAGAGCTGGACCCTGGGGGCCAGTTGGCGGCGATGGGCATAGAGGGCGTGGATGGGGAGCGGCGGCGGCTGCCACTGGGGCAGGATGCTCACCAGCTCGCCCCCCGCGATCAGGGATTCGACCCCCACCCGCGGCATCTGGATGATGCCGAGCCCCGCCAGCGCCGCCGCCAGGTAGGTCTCGCTGTCATTGACCATGAGGGCCCCCGCCATGGGCAGCAGGGCGCGGCGGCCATCTTCCGCCAGGTATTCAAAGCCGGGCTCGCTGCGCCCCTGCCCGGCACCAAACCCGGGACCATAGTGCACCAGCCGGTGGCCCGCCAAATCCCCAAGGGTGCGGGGCACCCCGTGGCGAGCCAGGTAGCCTGCGCTGGCACAGTTGATCTGGCGATAGTGACCAAGGGGCCTGGCCACCAGGCTGGAGGGCTCAAGCGCCCCGACCCGCACCACGCAGTCAAACCCCTCGCGCACCAGATCCACCCGCCTGTCCGTGCTGCTCAGCATCAGTTGCAGGGCGGGATGCTGCGCCAGAAAGTCCGGCAGGGCCGGGATCACCAGGTGGCGGGCCATCCGGCTTGGCATGTCGACCCGCAGTTGTCCCGAGATCTGCCCCCCCTGGCGAAACAGGCCGTCAAACTCCTCCATGTCCGCCAAAAGCTCCCGGCATCTGGCATAGCAGAGCTGGCCGTCCGTGGTGAGCTGCACCCGCCGCGTGGTACGCAGCAGGAGCCGGGTCCCCATGCGCTCCTCCAGCCGGCGGATGGCGGCAGAGAGGGTCGCCTTGGGGATGCCCGTCTGCTCGGCGCAGCGGGTAAAACTCTCCAGCTCGGCAACCCGCACGAAGGCTCTCATCGCATCCAGTTGATCCATGGTCTGATTGTCTCAATAAACGGAACAGTGATTCTATTATCACGCTATTTATCCAGTTTAAAAGGAACAATACAGTGATCCGGTCGGCTCGTATCGAGCCTGTGTCCGCCACCCTGACAGGAGTCATACCATGACCAGACCCATCGCCCTCATCACCGGGGCCAGCCGCGGCCTTGGCAAGCACGGGGCCCTGGCCCTCGCCGCCAAAGGCGTCGACCTCATCATCACCTATCGCAGCCAGGCCGCAGAGGCGGAGGCGGTGGTGACCCAGGCTCGCGCCCTCGGCGTCCGGGCCCACGCCCTGGCTCTGGACGTGGGCGAGAGCGCCACCTTCGCGGCCTTCGCAGAGGAGGTGACGCAACTGCTCGCCCGGGAGTGGCAGCGCACCCATTTCAACTTCCTGGTCAACAACGCCGGGATCGGCATTCATGCCAGCTTCGAGCAGACCACGGAGCAGCAGTTCGACACCCTGCTCAACATCCACCTCAAGGGGACCTTCTTCCTGACCCAGGCGCTCCTGCCCCTCCTGGCAGACGGCGGTCGCATCCTCAACCTCTCCACCGGCCTCACCCGCTTCGCCATGCCGGGTTATGCCGCCTACGCCGCCATGAAGGGGGGCGTCGAGGTGCTCACCCAGTATCTGGCCAAGGAGCTGGGCCCCAGGGGCATCGCGGTCAACGTGCTGGCCCCCGGCGCCATCGAGACCGATTTTGGCGGCGGCGTGGTGCGCGACAACAAGGGGGTCAACGACTTTCTCGCGAGCCAGACCGCCCTTGGCCGGGTGGGTCAGCCCGACGACATCGGTGGCGCCATCGCCGCCCTGCTCTCCGATGACTGCCGCTGGATCACCGCCCAGCGCATCGAAGCCTCGGGCGGCATGTTTATCTAGGCGGTCATGATTTCCTGCTGCACAAACAAGGAAGGCCCCCTCCGACGAGGGGGCCTTCCGGCATTGGGCAGACGAGGTGCGGCGCACCGGGCCCGTTACAGGGTCTTGCCACCGCTTGCAATGACCTGGCTGTACCAGTGGAAGCTCTCTTTCTTGATGCGACGAAGAGACCCTCCCTGCTCGTCCCTGTCCACGTAGACAAAGCCGTAGCGCTTCTGGTAGCCGTTGAGCCAACTCAGGATGTCGGTGAAGGACCAGGCGCAGTAGCCCAGGAGCTCAACCCCGTCCTGCATCGCCTCCTGGCACGCCTTGAGGTGGCTGTGCAGATAGGCGATACGGTAGTCGTCGTTCACCTTGTCCCCGGCTTCCAGCTTGTCGAACTCCCCCAGGCCGTTCTCGGTGATCATCAGCGGCAAGGCGTAGCGGGAGGAGAGCCGGCGCAGGGCGATGCGCATCCCGGTGGGATCGATGGCCCAGTCCCAGTTGCTGGTCTCAAGGTGCGGATTGGGGGCCGTCTTGTAGAGGCCGGGAATGCCGCTGGAGGGCGTAGTGCCCTTCTTGCCCGTGGTGTTGATGCGCTGCATCGTCTGGCCGCCGAGGGGGTTGTCGGTGAAGGTCAGGGTGTAGTAGTAGTTGACCCCGATGTAGTCGGGGGTGCCTTCGCGCAAGAGCTCGAGATCGCCCGGCAGGATCTCCGGCGCCTCGCCGGTCTCCCGCAGATAGGCGAGTGCCGCCTGGGGGTAACGGCCGAAGCAGTAGGCATCCAGCCACCAGAGGTTGGTGAACTCCTCGGCATTCTCGAACGCCAGCATGTCGCTCGGGGCGCAGGAGGCAGGATAGGCGGGGGAGTACGCAAAGCTCGGCCCAATCAGGCCGTTTGGCACGTGCTGGCGAAACGCCTTGATGACACGGGCATTGGCGAGAAACGCGATGTGGTTGGCGGCGAAGAAACGCTTTCTGTCCTGCACGGCGGGAGGATGGGTGCCCAGCTGGTAGGCGTTGGTCAGGTTGTAGTTCTGCTCGTTGAGCGACACCCAGTACTTCACCTTGCCGGCGAAGCGCTGATAGAGGGTCACGCAATAGCGCTCGAAGTCGTCGATGATCCGCCTGTCTTCCCAGCCGCCGTACTCATCCTGCAGGGCCTGGGGGAGATCCCAGTGATAGAGGGTCAGCACCGGCTCGATGCCGTGGGCCAGCAGGGCGTCGATGAGCCTGTCATAGAAGGCGAGCCCCGCCTCGTTCACCTCGCCACGCCCCGTCGGGTAGATGCGCGGCCAGCTCACCGAGAAGCGATAGGCCTTGAGCCCCATCTCGGCCATCAGCGCCACGTCCTCTTCCACCCTGTGGTAGTGATCCACCGCCACGTCTCCGTTGCTCCCTTCAAAGGTCTTGCCCGGCAGCTTGGTGAAGCTGTCCCATACCGAGGGGCCCTTGCCCTCCTCGTTCCAGGCCCCTTCCACCTGATAGGCGGCGGAGGCGGCGCCCCAGAGGAAACCGTTCGGGAAGTCGTTGAACTTGTGATGATGCATCTGGTGTTGCTCCTTCTGCGCGGATGGCGGGGGCCATCCCGTGATACGTCGACCCCGTACAGGGGCCCGAAATGAGTTGGCACCAGCATCCAACACTTCTAGAATTCCGTCCAATGACAAATATGGCCACCTATCATTCCTATCTGGAATCAAGCGAGGCACCATGGAGTTGAGAGACCTGAAAGCCTTCGTCACCCTGGGGGAGGTATTGCACTTTGGTCAGGCGGCGGCGCGCCAGCACGTCACCCAGTCGGCCCTGAGCAAGCAGATCCGCCGGCTGGAGGCGGACCTTGGCGGCGAGCTGTTCGAGCGCAACGCCGGCAGCACCCGGCTGACGGTGCTCGGGCGCGCCCTTTACGCCGACGCCTGCACCCTGGTGGCCCAGAGCGAACAGCTCGCCCGCAGCGCCCGCGACGTGCTGGCGGGCCACGCGGGTACCCTGCGCATCGGCTTCGGGGTCGCCACCAAGCTGCTGGTGCCCGCCGCCATCGCCCGCTTTCGGGCCAGCCGCCCCGGGGTCGCCATCGAGCTCAACGATCTCTCCACCCATCACCAGTTGCTGGCGCTGGCGGAGGGCCGCCTGGATCTCGGCTTCTGCCGCCTGCCCGCCCCCAAGGGCTGGCCGGTGCTGCCCGTGGTGCGCGCCCATTTCGTCGCCGTGCTGCCCGCAGGCTATCAGGGAGTGGCGGGGCTCGCCGATCTGCAGGAGAAGCCGCTCGCCATCCTGCGCCGGGACAAGGCCCCCTCTTTTTACGATCAGTTCATCCATTACCTCGCCCAGAGCGGCCTGCGCTTTCAGGACATCCAGTACGTGAACGACTTCGCCGCCGGCATCGCCACCGCGGCAGCCGGCATCGCCTGGACCCTGGTCCCCTCCTCCACCACCATTGAGCATCCCGATGTGCTGACCCTGCCCCTCGGGGAGGCCGACGCGAGCTGGATCATCGGGCTCATTCGCCCGCCGGGCAACGACAATCCCCTCGTCGCCCCCTTCTGGCAGACGGTGGCGGAGCTGGCGGATCCGGCCCTCACCGGCCTCATGACGACAGGGGACGGGGCTCCCACCTGGGACACCCCATGAAAGGGAATCATTCGAAAATCACATTAACGATGGCATTAGGCAGTCCGCCCCCCTTATAATGCCCTCCTAACCCGACACCATGACAAGGATCCGTTTCGTTCATGCACTCTCACTGGCTGCTGAGGTTTGATCTGCATCGCCTCATCCTTGCGCTGGCCGTCATAGGTGTGCTGGCTACCTTTGGCAACAGCTTTTACGCCATCTATCAGGCACAACGGCAACTGCTCATCGACAACACGCTAGAGGCGAACCGGGTCTATGCCGCCAAGCTCGCCGCCTCCGCCGAGACCATGCTGCACTCAGCCCAGGAACAACTGGCTTACAGCGCTAGCCAACTTGCCCCCTTGCTGCAGGGCAACGACCTCCATGGACTCGAGGAGGTGGCGGGCCAGTTGCGCCAGCAGACCAACACCTTCAACTCGGTGGCCATCGTGAACACCGATTCCGTCATCGTCGCCGTCTCTCCCGAGGCATTGCATGTGAAAGGGGTCAAGCTCACCTCGGCCAATGCGAGCCGGACCCTGGCCAGCCAGCAGCCCCTCATCGCGGATCCCTTGGTCTCCCTCACTGGCAACTACCTCATCAGCCTCTCCCACCCCATCTTCTCGGCAGACAGGCGCTACCTCGGCTATGTCGCCGGCACCATCTATCTGGAGTCCGCCAGCGTGCTCTCCAGCCTGCTGGGGCAGCACTACTACCAGGATGGTTCTTATCTTTATGTGGTGGACCGCCAGCGCACCCTCATCTACCACCCGAACCCGGAGCGCATCGGCCAGAAGATTGGCAAGAACCGGGTGGTGGATGCGGTGCTCAAGGGACAGGATGGCGCGCAAAGCGTGCTCAACTCCCGGGGCAGCGAGATGCTGGCAGGCTTTGCCCCGGTGGCGGACGCAGGCTGGGGGATAGTGGCCCAGCGCCCCCGCAGCGCCACCCTGGCCGGTCTGGATGAACAGATGCTGGAGATCCTCAAGGGGATGATCCCGGTCACCCTCTTCATTCTTTTCGTCATCTGGCTCTCGGCCACCATCATTGCCAGACCCCTGCGACAACTGGCCAACCGGGCCGGGCTCATGGATCAGCAGGGGGCCGCCACCAGCATCTCGGGGATCCGCGCCTGGTATTTCGAAGCGGCCCAGTTGAAGCAGGCCATCCTCAAGGGGCTGGGGCTGCTCAACACCAAGATCGACAAGCTGCACACCGACAGCCACACCGACCCCATGACGGGCCTGTTCAACCGCCGAGCCATGCAGCAGATGCTGGACGAGTACGAGGTCGAGCGTCAGCCCCTGACGGTGATTGCCCTGGACATCGATCACTTCAAGGCCATCAACGACCGCTTCGGTCACGACGTGGGGGATGCCGTCATCGTCTCCCTCGCCACCCTGATGCAGCAGGATCTGCGTTCCGATGCCGCCTTGTGTCGAAGCGGCGGCGAGGAGTTCCTGCTGCTGCTGCCCGGGGTCTCCCTTGCACAGGCGCAGAAGATCGCCGAGCGCCTGCGTACCCGGGTGGCGAGCCACGACATGGAGGTGGCAGGCCATATCACCATCTCCCTCGGCGTCGCCCACTGGGGGGCGGATGCCACCAGCATCGCCGCCGTGCTCAAGGAGGCGGACAAGGCGCTCTATGATGCCAAGAGCCAGGGCCGAAACTGCGTGGTGGTGGCCCTGGGTTGATCGGCCCAGGCTTTGCCGGACACCGTTCGGCCATAAAAAACCCCTGCCATGGCAGGGGTCGGACGGTATCCATGTCAGGGGATCAGAGCGTGACGGCCAGGCTCTCGACCGAGGCGGCGCTTGGGGTCACCAGCACGGGCACCGATTTGGAGGTGGGGGTGAAGGAGCCCTCCCCTATGCTCTCGATGGCCACCAGGGGGTTGGTCTCGGGGTAGTAGGCGGCGATGTTGCCTTTCGGGATCTCGTAGAAGATGACGCTAAAGCCCCGCACCACCCGCTCGCGCCCGTCGTTGCACACCGCACTCATGTCCACCCGCTGCTCCTCGGCGAGCCCCAGCCTCCTGGCATCCTCCTCGTTCATGAAGACCACGTTGCGTCGCCCCTTGATGCCGCGATAGCGATCATCCATGCCATAGATGGTGGTGTTGTACTGATCGTGGGAGCGCAGGCTCTGAAGCAGCAGCACGGGCTGGTCCACCATCTGCTCCGCGTGGCTGGTGCACTCGGGCAGGATGGAGTCCGGCAAACGGCTCGCCCTGAATTCGGCGCGCCCGCTCGCGGTGTTCCAGCGCAGCAGGGCGGCGCTGTTCTCCAGATGGAAGCCGCAGGGCTCCTCGATGCGGCGGTTGAAGTCGCCAAAGCCCGCGATGGTCTCCTCGATGAGATCCCGCAGCAACCCGTAGTCATCCCGCAGCGCCAGCCAGTCCACCCGCTCGCTGCCGAGCGTTGCCTCGGCCATGCGGGCCACGATGTCTATCTCGGAGAGACAGAGCGGCGAGACCGGCTCGTTCATCCCGGTGGAGGCGTGCACCATGCTGAAGGTGTCCTCCACGGTGATCTTCTGCACCCCGGTGCGCTGCTGATCGAGCTCGGTACGGCCCAGGCAGGGGAGGATCAGGGCATCTTTTGACACCATGAGGTGGCTGCGGTTGAGCTTGGTGCTGATCTGCACGTTGAGCTCGCTCCTTCGCATCGCTTCATAGGTGAACTCGGTATCCGGCGCGGCGGCTGCCAGGTTGCCCCCAAGGCAGATGAGCACCTTGCTCTTGCCGCCATGAAGGGCTTTGAGGGCCTCGTATACGTTGTGCCCCGGCGTGCGCTTGAAGCCCACCGGGAAGCGGCGCTCCAGGCGATCGAGGAAGGCGGCATTGGGTTTCTCGTTGATCCCCATGGTGCGGTTGCCCTGCACGTTGCTGTGACCGCGCACCGGACAGAGTCCGGCCCCCGGCTTGCCAATCTGGCCGCACATCAGGTGCAGGTTGACGATTTCGCGAATGGTGTCGACCGAATGCTTGTGCTGGGTGATCCCCATGGCCCAGCAGCTGATCACGCTCTCGCTGCTTGCGAAGATCTGCGCCGCCCGTGTGATCGCCTCCCGACCGAGGTCGGATTGCGCCTCGATTTGCGTCCACTCCGTGGCCTTCACCTGAGCCAGGTAGTCGTCAAAGTGCGCGGTGTGCTGCTCGATAAAGGCGAGATCGATGCGCCCCCCCTCCTCTTCCAGGATGTATTTCGCCATGCCGCGAATGGCCGCCATGTCACCGCCTAGCTTTGGCGTGAGGTACTGGTGGCTGATGGTGGTGGCCGCCGGGGTCAGTAGCTCCGCCGGGCTCTGGGGGCTCGCGAAGCGCTCGAGGGCCACCTCTTTGAGGTTGTTGAAGGTGACGATCTGGCACCCCTGGCGCGCCGCCTTGCGCAGGGCGTTCATCATGCGCGGGTGGTTGGTGCCCGGGTTCTGGCCAAAGACGAAGATGGCTTTGGCGGCGTCGAAATCATCGAGCACCACGGTGCCCTTGCCTACCCCGACGGACTGGATGAGCCCCACCCCGCTCGCCTCGTGGCACATGTTGGAACAGTCGGGGAAGTTGTTGGTGCCATAGAGGCGGCCAAATAGCTGATAGAGGTAGGAGGCTTCGTTGCTGGCGCGTCCCGAGGTGTAGAACTCCACCTCGTCGGGGCTGGTCAGGCTCTTGAGTTTGTCGGCGATGAGGGCAAACGCCTGATCCCAGCTCACCGGCTCGTAGTGATCGGTGGCCGGGTTGTAGCGCAGGGGCTCCGTCAGTCGCCCCTGGTATTCGAGCCAGTAGTCGCTCTGGGTGGCGAGGCGACGCACCGAATGCTCGGCGAAGAAATCGGCACCCACCGTCTTGCCGGTAGATTCCCAGGCCACCGCCTTGGCGCCGTTCTCGCAAAACTGGAAGGCCCCCTGCTTGTTGTCACCCCAGGCGCAGCCGGGACAGTCAAAGCCGTCGGTCTGGTTGACCCGCAGCAGGTTCTTGATGTTCTGGCGGGTCTTCTGGCTGCGCAGCACCTGCTTGAAGGTGGACTGCAGGGAGGAAAAGCCGCCGGCCTTGGCCGGTTTCTCAATATGACTGGACATGGGAATCTCCAACGTGATCTTGGGCGCGGGGGCTGGCATAGCAGACCGGGGCATCGGATCGGGGCACATGGATCAGGGTCAGGTTGTACTTCAGGGCCAGTCGCACCGCGAGCTGGCTGGGTGAAGCAAGGCTGATGAGGTGAGCGGCGCCAAATTGCACCGCCTTGTGAATGAGTTCGCTGCCGCAGCGGCTGGTGATGACCAGGGTGGCGGCCTGCACCGGCTGGCGCAGCTGCATGCCGATGAGCTTGTCCAGGGCGTTGTGCCGCCCTATGTCCTCCCGGCAGGCCAGGATCTCGCCGCGATCATCCAGCGCCAGGGCGGCATGAAGGGCGCCGCTCTGGCGGGCCTTGCTCTGCCAGGGGGCGATGCGCTCCCGCAGATCCTGCAAAGTGGCGGTGTCGAAGGGGGCGCCCGGGGTCAGCGGGGTGAGCACGGGCAACGCATGTTGGATGGCCTCCACGCCGCAGATGCCACAGCCGCTGGCACCGGCCAAGCGGCGCTTGCGCTGGCCAAGCACTGCCAGACAGCGGTTGGCGATGGTGACATCGAGCACGATGCCGTGCTCGGACGGGGTGCTCTGGATATCGTGTACATCGTGGTTGCCCCCGATGATCCCCTCGCCAAACAGAAAACCGATGGCGAAATCGTCGAGATCGTCCGGGGTGGCCATCATGACGGCATGGTTGATACCGTTGATGTTGACGGACACGGCCACCTCCTCCACCAGCTCATCCAGACTGGGCAACCGTGAATTGAAAGGGATCATGCGAGACGCTTATAAGCTGTATTCGGGCCTCAAGTTTAGATAAGCCGCCGCGCCAAAACCAATGAAACAAATCTATTCACCAATAGATAACTTCTATTGCCATCGGGATGTCGATTGATTAAATTTGTCGCTCATTGCCTTTACCTGCTGCCATTACCACGATGAATATCAAGCAGTTGCACTATTTCTACGAGCTGGCCCAGCACCGTCACTTCGCCAAGGCGGCCAAGGCTTGCTTCATCACCCAGCCGACCCTGTCCGCCAGCATCACCGCCCTGGAGAAGTCACTTGGCACCGAACTGGTGGTGCGCAACAGCCAGTTCGTGGCCCTGACCCAGGCGGGGGAAGTGGTGCTGCACCACGCCGAGCGGATGCTGCAGGAGCAGGATGCCATGCGCCAGGAGCTCAGCCTCTTTCGGGGCGGGCTGTCGGGTGCGCTGCGCATCGGCGTCGTGCCCCAGTCGAGCATCGACATCATGCCGCTGCTCAAGGGGTTCAATGACGCCTACCCCAAGGTGGGCCTGCACCTCTGCGTGATGACCCATGCCACCCTGATGGAGCAGCTGGATCTGCATCGCATCGACATCGGGCTCGGCTTTGACGAGTTGCTCACCGAGCATCAGCGCCGGGCCCTCGACGTCCAGCTTCGCCACCCCAACCCCATGGCCCTGCTGGGCCCCCTGCCTGCCCACTGCGCCCCGACCGGGCCGCTGACCCTGGCGGACTTGCAAGATCTCCCCCTGATCCTGCCAAGCACCACTATGCAGTTTCGCCGCTACCTGGACGAGGCCGCCGCCCGCCAGCAGATCAGCCTGCGGGTGGTGCTGGAGACAGACTCCCTGTTCCACCTGGTCAACGGGGTGAGCCACGGCCTGGGCTGCGCCGTGGTCAGCGCCGGCATCGCCGCCACCGCCCAGCAGCTCTTCAAACTGCCCTGCCATCCCTTGAGCGATGCAAGCGCAGGCACCATCGCCTTCATCACCCGAAAACACAGTGTCACCCCCGCCATGAAGGCGTTTCTCGCCAAGGCAGGGGCATGAAAAAGGCAGCCCATTGGGGCTGCCTGCACTGATCAAGCGGGGGAGCTTGCCCCTCTCCTCGCGTCAGCCTGCCCCTTGCTGTCTGTCCAGCGCCGCGATGAAGGCGCTCGCCAGAGCGTGATCGGAGAAGGGATTCTGGCCTGTGATGAGCTCGCGATCGATCACAACGCCAGGCTGCCAGGGTGCCACGAACTGCATGCTGCCACCGGCCTGGGCCATGGCCTTCGCCGGGTAGTAGCGCAGCGTGTCACCCCCAAGGGAGCCTTCAAACACCGCCTCTTCCTTGTCGGAGAAGATGGTCATCCTGTAACCGTCGTAGATCCACTCTCTGGCGCCGTCCGCCTTGCCCGCAATGACCGACTGCTCGAACCCGGCCGGATCCGCCTGCGCCGCCAGCAGCGCGATGGGGCCGTGGCAGATGGCGGCCGTGGGTTTGTGGTTGTCATGGAAGTGGCGAAGCAGGGTCCCCACCTCGGGATCCTTGGCAAGATCGATGAGGGGCGCATGGCCGCCGGGAATGAAGAGGCCGGCATAGCGCTCGGGACCGGATGCCAGCACCTCCCTCAGGGAGAGCACCTTGCCGGCGCCAAGCAGCCCCTCCACGACGGCGCCGATTCGCACCATCTCCTGCGGGTTGCCGCCAAAGTACTGGGGATCGACGGAGTGTTTGTCGACAACGGGCCGGTTCCCTCTCGGGGTCACCGGGGTCAGGGTATAACCGGCCTCCAGCAGGGCGGCGGCAGGCACCCCCAGTTCATTCTGGTAGAAGCCGGTGGTCAGGCTCTTGCCCCCTTGCAGCGGCAGTTCGGTCTCGCTCGAGAGCAGCACCAGGATCTCGCCTTTCGGGGCGGCGCTGGCCGCAGCGGAGGTCGCCAGCAGCAGTGAGGCCAGCACGGCCTTGAGGGTGTTCTTCATCGTGATCTTCCTTTTGATGGCAGTGATCGATCGGGCGGCCACAGGGCCGCCCGCGATGAGCAATTTACTGATTACCCAAGGATGAATAAACTCACACCATTGAACTTGATTATTTACATGGATGAACATATGTCCCGTGCCTTCGACCCCGTCCAGCTCGGCACCATAGAGCTCTTTTGCAAGGCAGCCGAACTTGGCAGCTTTACCGCTACGGCTCAGGTACTGGGGGTAACGCCCGCCTCGGTGAGCCGCTCCATCCAGCGTCTCGAGGCCAGGCTCGGCGTCAAACTCTTCCATCGCACCACCCGCAGCGTGCGCCTCACCCATGACGGGGAGCTCTATCGGGAGCAGTGCCAGCAGGCGCTCGAGCAGATCGCCGAGGCCGAGCGGGCCATCACCGGCCGCCAGCGCCACCCCAGAGGAGTGCTGCGCATCAGCGTGGGCACCGTCTATGCCCACCACCGTCTGGTGCCCCTGCTGCCGGGCTTCATGGCGGCCTATCCCGAGGTCGAGCTGGAGCTCAATGTCTCCAACAGGAACATCGACTTCGTGGAGGATGGTTACGATCTGGCCATCCGGCTGGGGGAGCCGCGCGATGGGCGGATCATCGCCCGCAAGCTGGAGGATGCCAGCCTCGGGGTCTTCTGCGCCCCCGATTATGCCGCCCGCCGCCCCGCGCCAACCTCCCTGGAGATGCTGTCGCAACATGATCTGATCCAGTTCATCACCCCGAGCACGGGTCGCCCCTTCCCCTGGCAGTTCGTGAACGAGCAGGGGGACCCTGTCGACCTTCATGTTCAGAGCAGACAGCGGGTGCTTGACGATGTACTGGCGGGCCTGGGCTGGGCGGTGGCTGGGGGCGGTCTGTTCCAGATCTACCATTTCGTGGCGGCCGAGGCGCTGTTGCAAGGCAAGCTGATCGAGGTGATGACCCCCTTTGCGGGGCGATCCCGCCCCTTCTACGCCCTCTATCCACAGCACCGTCACCTCTCGGCCCGGGTCCGGGCCTTCGTGGATTACCTGCTGGCAGCGGTGCACCCAGAGGGGTCGCCTGTGCCAGGGGAATATCCCCCTCTTCGCTGACGAGGGCCCCTCATCTGCGTGACTGCGCCCCCGATACCGGGGGCAAAAAGCAGATGGCACTCTGGACACAATGGTTGCCTAATTAAATAAATATGCATAAAAATCAATACAGGCAGGGCTCGATATATGAACTCTTCTGCTGTTTGTATGAAGCATCGTGCTGCTGAAAATTTTCTGTGAGCCACCTCCCGCCGTTTAATTCAAGAGCCTATAACCTTGACCCGTACAATAAAAACCTGACGTGTTCCGGTTTATTTCACCATGCATCACAAAGGAGTGTCATATGTATAAAAAAGTGAAACTGGCGAGCATTATCAGCACCCTTATTCTCTCGGCCACTGCATATTCTGCAGAGATGACCGTGGGCTTCTCGCAAATTGGTTCTGAATCCGGGTGGCGAGCTGCAGAAACATCGGTCGCCAAGAGCGAAGCCCAAAAACGCGGCATCATTCTGAAAATTGCCGATGCCCAGCAGAAACAGGAGAACCAGATCAAGGCCATTCGCTCCTTCATTGCTCAGGGAGTGGATGCCATCTTTATTGCCCCCGTGGTGCAGACCGGCTGGGATCCGGTATTGCAGGAGGCGAAAGAGGCAGAGATCCCGGTGTTCCTGCTGGATCGCAACATCACGGTGAAAGATGACGCCCTCTTTATGACCGGGGTCGCCGCAGACAGCGTCCACGAAGGGGCAGTAGCGGCCCAGTGGCTCATCAAGCAGCAGGATGGCAAGGCCTGCAACGTGGTCGAACTGCAAGGCACAGTGGGAGCCAGCGTGGCGCTGGATCGCAAGAAGGGCTTCCTCGACACTGTCGCGGCCGTGCCCACCATCAAGATCATCCGCACCCAGTCCGGCGACTTCACCCGCAGCAAGGGCAAGGAGGTGATGGAGAGCTTCATCAAGGCGGAAAATAACGGCAAGAATATTTGCGCCGTCTACGCTCACAACGACGACATGGCCATCGGCGCCATCCAGGCCATTAAAGAGGCCGGGCTGAAACCGGGCAAGGATATCAAGATCATCTCCATCGATGGGGTGCCGGATATTTTCAAGGCGATGATGGCCGGTGAAGCCAATGCCTCGGTGGAATTGACGCCAAATATGGCAGGCCCCGCCTTCGATGCCCTGCTGGCCTATAAAAAGGATGGCGCCCTGCCCCCCAAACATATCAAGACGGAGTCTATTCTGTTCGAGCCTGAGAGTGCAGAGGCCCAGCTCGAGCTGAAAAAAGACATGGGTTATTAATGCCGCTCGCCCGCTGAGCCAGCCAGTCAAATAACACGCCATATCGGCTGGGTTGCGATATGGCGTGTTATATCGGAGAGCCCCTATTCATGTCAGAAAACACTCAGGATGTCCTATTGAACGCCCGCGGGATCTGCAAGGCCTTTCCCGGGGTACGAGCCCTGCATCAGGTGGACTTCTCCCTGCGAAGGGGGGAAATCATGGCGCTGCTCGGCGAGAACGGGGCCGGCAAGTCCACGTTGATCAAGACCCTCACCGGTGTCTATCAGCGAGACGCCGGCCGTATCGAACTCGATGGCGTCCCTATCTCCCCGACGGACACCGCCCATGCCCAGCGTCTGGGGATAGGCACCGTCTATCAGGAGGTCAACCTGCTGCCGAACATGTCGGTGGCAGACAACCTCTTCATCGGCCATGAGCCCCGCCGTTTCGGCTTCATCGACCGGGGCGCCATGACCCGGCAGGCCAGCGCCATCATGGCCAGCCACGGCTTCGAGATGGATGTCACCCTGCCCCTCGACCACTACTCGGTCGCCATGCAGCAGATCGTGGCCATCGCCCGGGCGGTGTCACTCTCCGCCAGGATCCTGATCCTGGACGAGCCCACCGCGAGCCTGGATGCCAGCGAAGTCCAGATGCTCTTCTCCCTGATGACGCGCCTGCGGGATCAGGGGGTAAGCCTCATCTTCATCACCCATTTTCTCGATCAGGTCTACGCCATCAGCGATCGCATCACAGTGCTGCGCAACGGCGAGCTGGTCGGCACCCGCGACACCCAGGCACTGCCACAACTGGAGCTGGTCAAGATGATGCTGGGACGCGAACTGGACGACAATGCCCTCAAGCGGGCGGGCAAGACACTGCGCAGCAACCAGCCCATGGTGTCGTTCAGGGACTATGGCAAGCGGGGAGTTATCGCCCCCTTCAGTCTCGACGTCATGCCCGGGGAGATAGTGGGCCTCGCCGGCCTGCTCGGGTCCGGTCGTACCGAGACCGCCGAGCTGATGTTCGGCATAGTGCCGAGCGACAGCGGCGAGTGCCGGGTGCGGGACAAGCCGGTGACCATCCGCTCTGCACGCCAGGCGGCCGCCAACGGCTTTGGTTTCTGCCCGGAGGATCGCAAGAGCGCCGGCATCATCGCCTCGGCCTCGGTGCGGGAGAACATGGTGCTGGCCCTGCAAGCCCAGCGGGGCTGGTTGCATCCCCTGTCTCGCAAGGAACAGGACGAGATCACCGCCCGCCTCATCGAGCAGTTGGCCATCAAGACCCCGGGACCAGAGCAGCCCATCCAGTTTCTCTCCGGGGGCAACCAGCAAAAGGTGCTGCTCGCCCGCTGGCTGCTCACCAAACCCCAGTTCCTGATCCTGGACGAGCCTACCCGGGGCATCGACGTGGGGGCCCACGCCGAGATCATCCGCCTCATCGAATCCCTCTGCGCCAACGGGCTGGCCCTGCTGGTCATCTCCTCCGAGCTCGAGGAGCTGGTGGGCTATGCCGATCGGGTGATCGTCCTTCGTGACAGAAAACAGGTGGCAGAGCTTGCGACGGACGCCCTGAGCGTCCCTGCCATCATGAACGCCATTGCATGTGAGGCCTGATATGACGTCATCCATTCTCCCCCTCGCCAAGGGGTCGCGCGCCCGCAGGGAGTGGCCCACGGGCTCGGCCCAGTGCGCCGCCCTGGTGTGCGTGCTGCTCATCAATGCCCTGGTCGCCGACAACTTCTTCGCCATCCACATCCAGGATGGGCGGCTGTTTGGCAGCCTCATCGACATCCTCAACCGCTGTGCCCCGGTGGCCCTGCTCTCCCTCGGCATGACGCTGGTGATCGCCACCGGCGGCATCGACCTGTCGGTGGGCGCCGTCATGGCCATCAGCGGGGCCACCATGGCCAGCCTGGCCACCGGCGGTCACAGCCTGCCGGTCATCTTCGCCGCCGTCATCGGGGTGGGCCTTCTGTGCGGCCTGTGGAACGGCCTGCTGGTGGCGGTGTTCAAGATCCAGCCCATCGTCGCCACCCTGATCCTCATGGTGGCGGGCCGGGGCATCGCCCAGCTCATCACCGAGGGGCAGATCATCACCTTCAACAACGACGCCCTCGCCTGGATCGGCAGCGGCTCCCTCTTCTATCTGCCCACCCCGGTCATCATCACCCTGGGCATGGCGCTGCTGCTCTGGCTGCTGACCAAGCGCACCGCCCTCGGCCTCTTCATCGAAGCGGTGGGGATCAACATCAAGGCCGCCAAGAACGCCGGGCTCAACACCCCCATGGTGGTGATCGCCACCTACCTGCTGAGCGGCATGATGGCCGCCGTCGCCGGCATGATAGTCGCCGCCGACATCCGGGGTGCCGATGCCAACAACGCCGGGCTCTGGCTCGAGATGGACGCCATTCTGGCGGTGGTGATAGGAGGCACCTCCCTGATGGGGGGGCGCTTCAACCTCGCCCTCTCCCTGATCGGCATACTGATCATCCAGGGGGTGAACACCGGGATCCTGCTCTCCGGCTACCAGCCCCAGTGGAACCAGATCGTCAAAGCCCTGGTGGTGCTGGCGGTGCTGGTCATGCAGTCACCGGCCCTCAACCACCTCTTCCAGCGAAGGACTCGCCATGTTTAAACGCAACCTCCCCCTGATGGTGACCATCATGGTCTTCGTGCTGGGCTATCTGCTCTGCCTGGCCTCCTTCCCTGCCTTCATGTCCACCCGCATCATCTGCAACATCCTGACGGACAACGCGTTTCTGGGAATAGTGGCGGTGGGCATGACCTTCGTCATCCTCTCGGGGGGCATCGATCTGTCGGTGGGGGCCGTCATCGCCTTCACCGGCGTGCTGCTGGCAACCCTCATCGGGAAGCTGGGGGTCAGCCCCGTGCTGGCCATCCCTCTGGTACTGGTGCTCGGAGCAGGCTTTGGCGCCCTCATGGGCTGGCTCATCGACACCCTGAAGATCCCCGCCTTCATCATCACCCTGGCGGGCATGTTCTTCCTGCGGGGGGCAAGTTTTCTCATCTCCGAGCAGTCCCTGCCCATCGATCACCCCACCTTCACCTACCTGTCGAGCCTGTCGTGGAAGATACCGGGGGGCGGTCGCCTGAGCCTGCTGGCCCTCATCATGCTGGCGGTGGTGGTCTTCGGCATCCTGCTCGCCAACCGCACTCGCTTTGGCAACAACGTTTACGCCATCGGCGGCAACGCCACCTCGGCAGCCCTGATGGGGATCTCGGTGCGCCACACCACCATTCGCATCTACCTGCTCTCCACCACCCTGGCGACCCTCGCAGGCATCGTGTTCGCGCTCTATACCTCGGCGGGCTATCCGCTCGCCGCCGTCGGGGTGGAGCTCGATGCCATCGCCGCCGTGGTCATCGGCGGCACTCTGCTGAGCGGCGGGGTGGGCACCGTCTTCGGTTCCCTGTTCGGGGTGCTGATCCAGGGGCTGATCCAGACCTACATCAACTTCGACGGCACCCTCAGCTCCTGGTGGACCAAGATCATCATCGGCCTGCTGCTGTTCAGCTTCATCGCCCTGCAGCGCCTGCTGATCCTGGTTTCGGAGCACCGCAAGGCCAACAAGCCAGGTCCTTTCAAGCGCCAGGTTGCCGCCCAGCCCGAGTGAGGTATCAGCAAGACTCTGGTGGCAGAAGATAACGGGGGCAAGGCACTCTCGTGCGCCCTCCCCGCCTGGCCGTCACGGGTCCGGCGCAGAGGATGGGGAGGCAGCGGGGGCCCTCACAGGGCCCGGCCCTAGCCTCCCGCACGCCCCTTTGAGGGGTGATACCGTCTTTGGAGGGCACTCAGGTCAATCGCACCACCAGGGGTTGCCCTCATGGGGGCTCAGCACCTCCAGAGGCTCCCCCATGACAGGCGTGGTCAGGGGGATCTGTTGCTCGGCAGCCAAGCGGGCAATCTGCTCAAGCGGATCGTTCCAGCGGTGCATGGCCAGATCGAAGGTGCCGTTGTGCACCGGATAGAGCCATTTCCCCCCAAGATCGTGAAACGCCTGCGCCGTCTGCGCCGGGAGCATGTGCACCAGCTCCCAGCGCTTGTCGTAGGCCCCGGTCTCGAGGAAGGTCACGTCGAACGGACCGTAGCGCCTGCCAATCTCCTTGAAACCGTCGAAGTAGCCGCTGTCACCGCTGAAGAAGAGGTTGACCCCCTCGCCGCGAATGACCCAGGAGGCCCAGAGGGTCTGGTTGCCGTCCCCGAGGCCACGGCCGGAGAAATGCTGGGCCGGGGTCGCTACCAGGGTGACACCGCCCACTCGGGTCTGCTGCCACCAGTCCAGTTCGCGGATCTTCTCCTTCGCAATCCCCCAGGCCATGAGGCGCGCCCCCACCCCGAGGGGCGTGATGAAGTGGTCGACCTTCTCCTGCAGCGCCAGTATGGCCCCGTGATCGAGATGGTCGTAGTGATCGTGGGAGAGGATCACCCCCTCGATGGGGGGCAGCGCCTCCAGGGTGATGGGCGGTTGATGCCAGCGCTTGGGGCCGAACCACTGCACCGGCGAGGCCCGCTCGCTGAACACGGGATCCGTCAGCCAGAACGTGCCCTGCAACTTGAGCAGCAGAGTGGAGTGGCCGAGGCGCCACACGCTGTTGTCCGGCGCCGCGATGAGCCCCTCCCGGGTCATGACCTGTACCGGAATGGCGCGATCCGGCACCGTGCCCTCAGGCTTGGCGAACAGGAAGTCCCACCAGAGCCTGGCCCCTTCCCAGAGGCTTCGCGCCTGGGGTGTCACGGCATTGTTGAACCGGCCCCCCTGATATTGCGAGGAGTCCGGGTGTTCGGGCAGGCCCGGTTTGAGTAGAGATGCGATCATGCCAATCATCAGGGCTCCTTTGAGCAACCACAGAAAACGGCGCCCCTCAGGGGCGCGAAAAGAGGCTGACGGGGTCTGCATTCATACCACGCCTGTCAGCCTGGTCTCTGGTGAGTCGAGAGCAGCCCCTGCACGGGGCCGCACCATCCATAAAACAGAACGGGAGAGTCGCACGGTATGAAACCGGTTCCCGGCGTCTCCGGTAACGGCAAGATAGCCTGCCCGGGCTCCCGCCACCAGAGGGGGTCGCGTTGCCGCATGGCCCCGGCATGGTGTCGCATCAAGCGCATGGCCTCACCTGCTCTGCCGGCGCCAACAAAAGGAGGCGCCGGATGGCGTACAGCCAGGGCGGCGGCGCTATCTCGCCTCCCAACGATCAATTTCATCGAGCATCTGCTCAGGGGTCAGCTGGCGGGTCATCCGCCCTCGCAGCACATGGCGATGGCTGAAGGATTTTGCGCCACGGGCCATCACCCTGGCCTTGAGCGCCGCGATGTGCTCTTCGCCGAAATGGCTGTTGTAGGTGTTGAACAACACCACCTCCTTGCCATCGAAACGGTTGTGCTCGACGAAGGCCCAGATAGGCGGCGCCGGGCTGTAGAGCCAGACCGGGGAGCCGAGCCACACAGTATCGAACGGAGTCAGATCGAGGGTGCGCGGCACGATATCGGGCAGTGCCTCTGGTGCACGCTTCAATGCGTTCGCATCGCCGAGGGCCTGCACCAATCCCCCGGGGCCGAGCCGATAGGCGGGGGCATCCAGCGCAAAGAGCCGGGCCCCGAGCCGATTTGCCAGGTGGCGGGCGGCCAGCGCCGTATTGCCCGAGCGGGAGAAATAGACCACCGCCGTGCGGGGGCTCGCCACCTGCGGGCTCTCTGCCTCCAGCCCGGCCAGCTCATAAGCCTGCCGACGCTCGATAAAGGAGACCGCCAGCAACACGACTACCACGGCGGCGGCCAGCGCGCCAAGGGCGATAAAGGCCCAGTTCATCATCCTTGACCTCACGTTACATAAAGTACGGTTTGTCGCCGTCGCTGCCGGGTTGGTGGATGCCAAGGTTCTCCCCCAGATGCAGTTCGGGCGAGACCAGGATCCGGGTGATGAGATCCCCCACGCTCCTGCGCGACACCACGGTGCCCTGGAAGGGCTGGCCCTTGGCGGTCAGCTCGTAATCCACTTCATCCTCATCGGTCAGCCAGGCCGGGCGCAAGATGGTGTAATCCAGCCCCGATGCCTCGATGGCGTCTGCCGCACGGCGGTAGGGTTTAAGCTCCTCGCCGATGATGCCGCGATTCCACTGACCGAACTTGCCGGGCACCTCGTCGTAGATCCCAAGGGACAGCACGAAGACCAGGCGCTTCACCCCGGCGGCCTGCATGGCAGCGATGATCGCCTGGGCCTGCTTGTCCAGGTTGTCGCCACTGAGGTTGGCGTAGACGATCTCTTGTCCTGCCATCGCCTCCTTGAGCAGCGGCTTGTCCAGCACGCTACCGATCACCACTTTGGCGTTGGCCGGCTCACGGCCGCTCAACTTTTTGGGGTCGCGCAGCAGCAGGGTCTGGCGGAGGTCGCCCTGCCCGGCGAGCCCCTTGACCACCCACCGGGCTATCTGGCCGCTGGCGCCGAGGATCAGTACGTTTCGCATATCGGTTTACCTTGTCGCTTGAATGGGTGGGGATGCCCCACCGCGGGATCACAGGGTGCGCTGGAAGAAGGGCACCACGCTTGCCATGGCGATGGCCACCGGCTCGGCTTTGTCGTAGAGGTCGTAATGGGACCAGCCTTCGGCCACGACTATGTGCTTGTCGGTGGAGGCGGCGCGGCCGTAGATCTCCCAGCCATCCCGATAGGCGCCAAAGCCCCCCGCCTTGTCGCCGATGACCACCATCAGCGGCTGGGTCAGCAGCACCTCGGCATGGAGGAAGGCATCCCATCCCATGGCGGCGCCGGTGAAGGACATCAGCTGGCGGGTCGCGCCGTGAGGCTGCTGACCGCGCGCCGTCTTGTAGTACTCGGTGGCCTCCAGCACGTCGATGTCGGTGATGCCTGCCGCGGTGGCCGCCGCCACGGACGCCGGCAGCAGTTCGGCGGGCTCCATGGCGCTCCCTTGTGCCTGCGCCGTGCGCATCCGGGCGATACCCTGGGCCAGCTCAAGAGGCTTGAACTGGGCGAAGCCTTCGCGGATCAGGCGGCCATAGTTGACCCCTGTGATGGAGACCAGCGCCTTGAGGCGGTGATCCGTGATGCCCGCATGGATGGTGTAGGCGCCGCCGCCGCACACGCCGATGGCGCCGATGCGATCGCTGTCCACATAAGAGAGGGATTGCAGGTAGTCCACCGCGAAGCGGATGTCGGAGACCCGAATCGCCGGATCCTCGATAAAGCGCGGCTCACCGCCGCTGGCGCCCTGGAAGCTGGCGTCGGGCACCAGTACCACGAACCCTGCCGCGGCCAGCCCCTTGGCGTAGACATTGCCGGCGGTCTGCTCCTTGCAGCTGCCGATGGGGTGGGTGCTGACGATGGCCGGGTAGCGCTTTTGCTCGTCGAAATCGGGCGGCAGGTAGAGGTCGGCCGCCGTCTGCCAGCCTAGGTTCTGATAGGTCAGGTTCAATACATGGCTCATGATGATGCTCCTCGATAAGCGAGAGGGGCCTCCCCCTCTCGCGGGCCGATTAGTTCAGGGTTCGCAGGAAGAAGGGGGCCAGCTGGGCGACGGCCTCGTCGACATAGCGGGGCACATCGTAGAGGGACATGTGGTTGGCCCCCTCCACCACATGCAGGGTCTTGTCTGTGCTCGCGGCGCGCGCCAGCAGGTCATCGCTCATCCACTTGCTGCCGGCCACACTGCCAGCCACCGCCAGAATGGGCTGGGTCAGGAAGGCCTCGGCCTTGTGATAGGCGTCATAGGTGATGATCTGGTTCAGGTTGCGGGTCAGCGCAAAGCCAGGCGCGTTGGAGTGCTCGCAGCGCGGAGTGTGGTAGTACTCCCAGGCTTCGCGCAGCTCCTCGTTGGGGGCATCCTCTTCACGCAGGGGCGCCAAGGGGATGGTGGCGTAGCCGCTACCAGCCGCATCCGTGGTGCGCGCCTGGGAGCCGAACGCCAGATAGCCCATGGCATCGGCATCCTTGACGCTGTTGTCCCAGCCATTGCGGAACATCTGGCCGATGTTGACCGCGCTGACCATGCCGAGCGCCTTGATGCGGCGATCCTGGATGGCGGCATTGGCGCTGTAGCCAGCGCCGGCGCAGATGCCCATGGCCCCGATCCGGTTCTCATCGACATAGGGCAGCGTGGTCAGGTAGTCCACCACGGCGCTGACGTCCTCGGTGCTGACGTGGGGATTCTCCAGCTGGCGCGGCTCGCCCGAGCTCTCGCCCTGATAGGAGCGGTCAAAGGCGATGGCGATGAGGCCCTGCTCGGCCAGCTTGCTGGCGTACAGGCCCGCAGTCTGCTCCTTCACCCCGCCGCCGGGGTGGGAAACCACGACCGCCGGGTACTGCTTGCGCTCATCGAAGTGCGGCGGGAAGTGAACGATGGCGGCCAGGGTGATGCTTTGGCCGTTGCGATTGGGGAAGGTAACGTGGGACATGGTCGGGCTCTCCGTTAGGTTCAGGGTCGTCATGCTTGACGCAAGTTCGAGCTAATAGTAGTAAGTCTATTGATCTAGATATACGCACCTATCAAGACATGACTGATTAGCAAGGCTAAACAAATGCCCATAGAACCTTCACTCGTCGCGTCACTGACGTGGTTTGCCCACATCGCCCGCCACCGCAGTTTTACCAAGGCCGCCGCCGAGATGGGGGTGACCCGCGCCGCCCTCTCCCAGCACCTCAAGGGGCTGGAGCAGCAGTTGCAGGTACGGCTGCTCAACCGCACCACCCGCGACATGTCGCTGACCGAGGAGGGGCAGCGCCTGCTGGACGTGCTGCAGCCATCCCTCACGGCCATCGAGCGGGTGGTGAGCGAACTCAATGACTCCCACCTTGAGCCCTCGGGCCTTATTCGCATCAACAGCTCGCGCATCGCCGCCAGGCTGCTGATCGAGCCCCACATGGGAGAGTTTCTGGCGCGCCATCCCAAGCTGCGGCTGGAGCTGGTGATGGCGGACGGGTTTTCCAACATCATCGCCGACGGCATGGATGCCGGCATTCGCCTGGGGGAGAGCCTGGATGAACACGTGGTGGCGGTGCCCATCACCCCGCCTTTGACCATGGCCATTGTCGGCTCACCCGACTATTTCAGGCAGCATGGCACGCCGCAGACCCCGGGCGAGCTCACCCGGCACAACTGCCTGGCCTACCGCTTCACCTCCAGCAACACCATCGACCGCTGGTCGTTTACCTCCCCCGATGAGGAGCAGCACACCCAGATCGTCGATCCCAAGGGCAACGCCGTGTTCAACGACGACGACAGCATGCTGCAGGCGGCCCTGCAGGGGGTGGGGTTGGTCAAACACCTGGATCTGCGGGTGCGCCAGCACCTGAGTGACGGCTCACTGGTGCGGGTGCTCGTCCCCTGGTGCCCCCCCTTCCCGGGGTTTTATCTCTATGTGCCGTCGCGGGCCCAGATGCCGGCCAAGATGCGGGCACTGATGGATTTCCTGATCGAGAAGCGAGCACAGCTGGCCTGATGTCACTGCGCCGGTCGTTGCCCGTCAGGCCAGCAAGTGGTTGACGCACCACCAGTCAAGTGCCTGGGATTGCCGACGGTCTGGTACTTTCTGGGTTTAGGCCTTGGCGCACGGCAAGCTCTTCTCTTTCGAAAAGGGATCGTAATGTGGTGAGAACAAAGAGGATGCAGTGGCAATAGAGGCCACGGGAGGTGGCTGAGGGAAAGCATGATCCCAAGGGGACAGTGCTTGTAGTGGTCTAATCATCCCGGACACCGTTTTAGGTGGTACAGTCGCCACCATTATTTGAGGTGTTCAATGACAAGA
>NZ_JAPDBP010000023.1:0-72228 GCF_027705305.1 Aeromonas sp. QDB17 | reverse complement strand
CTGATATGGCTCAGTCGGTAGAGCGCATCCTTGGTAAGGATGAGGTCCCCAGTTCGATTCTGGGTATCAGCACCATTAAATAAAAAGCCTCCCAATCGGGAGGTTTTTTTGTGTCTGCCTTTCGGCCATCCATCGCAAATTGCAGTCCTGCAATGTCGCACCTTCTTGTTGCTGACATATCTTCCCTTTCTATCCCGTATGCTTTTCGGGCGGCGCTTCTCTATTAAAGGGATCCGGGCTAAGTTGTGGATTGGCA
Source organism: Aeromonas sp. QDB17 (assembly GCF_027705305.1). Lineage (NCBI taxonomy): Bacteria > Pseudomonadati > Pseudomonadota > Gammaproteobacteria > Aeromonadales > Aeromonadaceae > Aeromonas > Aeromonas sp. QDB17. The sequence continues at coordinate 71,972 of NZ_JAPDBP010000023.1, read as the reverse complement.
AAGACAACCACGCTTTCGAAGGGGAAAGAACATGCTGATTAGGAATGTGCGTCTGGCGGGCAGGGAAGGGATGTGGCAAATCCTCTGTCAGGGAGGCGTGATCCGGGCCATCGAGCCCATGAGCACCCAGCTGCTCTCTGCCCACGAGCTTGATGGTGAGCAAGGCCTTGTCATCCCCCCCTTTATCGAACCGCACATTCACCTCGATACCACCCAGACGGCTGGCGAGCCGAGCTGGAACCTCTCCGGCACCCTGTTCGAGGGGATCGAGCGTTGGGCCGAGCGCAAGGCGCTGCTGACCCATGAGGATGTGAAACAACGCGCCATCCAGACACTGAAATGGCAGATTGCCAACGGCATCCAGTTCGTGCGGACTCACGTGGATGTTTCCGACCCCAATCTGGTCGCCTTGAAGGCGATGCTGGAGGTGCGGGAGGAGATGAAGGAGTGGGTGGAGCTGCAGATAGTGGCCTTCCCACAGGAGGGGATCCTCTCCTACCCCAACGGCAAGACGTTACTTGAAGAGGCTCTCAAACTGGGGGCCGACGTGATAGGCGCCATCCCCCATTTCGAGTTTACCCGGGAGTACGGGGTCGAAAGTCTGCACTACGTTTTCGATCTTGCAGAGAAATATCAGGTTCTGGTGGATGTGCATTGCGACGAAATCGATGACGAACAGTCCCGTTTTATCGAGACGCTGGCAACCCTGGCCTACGAGCGCGGTATTGGCCATCGGGTGACCGCCAGCCACACCACCGCCATGCACTCCTACAACGGAGCCTATGCGTCGCGACTGTTCCGGCTGCTCAGGATGGCGGACATCAACTTCGTCGCCAATCCGCTGGTGAACATTCACCTGCAGGGGCGCTTCGACAGCTATCCCAAGCGCCGTGGCATCACCCGGGTGAAGGAGATGCTGGAGGCGAACATCAACGTCTGCTTCGGCCACGACGACGTGTTCGATCCCTGGTATCCCATGGGCACGGCCAACATGTTGCAGGTGCTGCACATGGGGCTGCATGTCTGCCAGATCATGGGCTACGAACAGATCAACGACAGTCTCAAGCTGATCAGCTGTCACAGTGCCCGCACCCTGAACGTGCAGGATCGCTACGGCATCGAGGTGGGCAAGCCCGCCAACCTGCTGATCCTTCCTGCAGAGAATGGTTTCGATGCGGTGCGCCGCCAGGTGCCGGTACGTTATTCCATCCGTCATGGCAGAGTCATCGCCGATACTCGCCCGGCCGAGACGACCCTCCATCTTGTGAATGCAGAACCGGTAGACTTTCGCCGCTAGGGTCTTGCCGGGTCGATTAATTGCCCGGCTGTCCCCTGCGGCCGACATTTTGCATAATGCCAACCTGACAATCTTGGAGACTGCTTGATGCAAACCTGGTTATTTGTCGCTGCCGGAGGCGCCTTCGGTGCCTGCCTGCGTTTTGGCATCGCCGAACTGATGGCCTGGCTGCTGGGACGCCACTTTCCCTATGGCACCCTGGTGGTCAACGTGGTCGGTTCCTTCATCATGGGGATTGCCTATGCCCTGATCAGCCATGGTCACGTGGTGGAACACCCGATGAAGCCATTGCTGATGGTGGGTATCCTCGGTGCCCTGACCACCTTCTCCTCCTTTGCCCTCGACACGGTCGTGCTGGCCCAGCAAGGGGCCTATCTGAAGGCGCTGCTCAATATCGGTCTCAATCTGTTCCTCTGCCTGGCCATGGTCGTGCTGGGGATGCAGTTGGTCGCAAGCCGGGTTTGAGGTGTCCGCACGCCATCGGCTCTGGTAAACTGGCGGCCATTCTTTGCTCTATGGGTATTTGAGGGATGTCGGAACAGACTACTACTACGCATTTTGGCTATAAAACCGTGGCAGCGACCGAGAAGGAAACCCTGGTCGCCGGTGTCTTCCATTCGGTGGCGGCCAAGTACGATCTGATGAACGATCTGATGTCGTTCGGCATCCATCGCCTCTGGAAGCGCTTTACCATCGACTGCTCCGGTGTCCGCAAAGGACAGAAGGTGCTGGATCTGGCTGGCGGTACAGGGGATCTGACCGCCAAGTTCTCCCGCATCGTGGGCGAGACCGGCCAGGTGGTCCTGGCGGACATCAACGACTCCATGCTGAAAGTGGGCCGCGACAAGCTGCGCAACCTGGGGGTGGCCAACAACGTCTCCTACGTGCAGGCCAATGCCGAGGCGCTCCCGTTCCCTGACAACCATTTCGACGTCATCACCATCGGCTTCGGCCTGCGCAACGTCACCGACAAGGACAAGGCGCTTGCCTCCATGTTCCGGGTGCTCAAGCCGGGTGGCCGCCTGCTGGTGCTGGAGTTCTCCAAGCCGGTGAGCGAAGTGATCGCCAAGCTGTATGATCTCTATTCCTTCAAATTGCTGCCGAAAATGGGCGAAATCGTCGCGAACGACAGCGAAAGTTACAAATACCTGGCGGAATCCATCCGCATGCACCCGGATCAGCAGACCCTGGCAGGCATGATGGAGCAGGTCGGGTTCGAACAGGTTGAGTTCTACAACCTGACCCAGGGCGTGGTTGCCCTGCACCGTGGCTACAAGTTTTAAGGTCGCCTATGCCGATGGATGCCATGGTCACCGCGGTGATCGAAACCAGCCTCAACCAGTTGCTGGCCCTGGACAAACAGAGCCCGGAGCGGCTGCGCAAGCTGACGGGCAAGGTACTCAAACTGGAGCTGCGCGAGCTCAAGCCGCTCTGGTTTGTCTTCTCGGAGCGCCGTCTGGATGTGCTGGCCAGGTTTGAAGGGGAGGCGGATGCGGTGCTGAGCCTCTCCCTGACCGCCCTCGGCCTGCTCAAAGAGCCTTCCGCCCTGACCCGCTACATCCGCGAGGAGAAGCTGGACCTGAGCGGTGACCCCCAGCTGGTGCAGGCATTCAGCGCCCTGCTTGGCGAGCTCGATATCGACTGGGAAGAGGAGCTGTCCCGCTACACCGGCGATGTGGTGGCCCACACCCTGTGCAGTGGTGCCCGTCAGGCTCGCCGTTTTGTGGGGCGAGAGTTGTGCCGTTCCCAGCGTCAAGTGGCCGAGTATCTGACCGAGGAGGCGAGGCTTGCCCCGGGTCCGCTGGAAGTGGCGAGCTTCAATGACGATGTCGAAGAGCTGGCCCAACAGATGAAGGCGATCGAGTTGCGGCTTGCCCGCCTCGAACAGCAGGTGAGCTGATGACCCCGAAGGAGTTCAAACGCCTCTATCGCATCGTCAGCATCCTGCTGGAACAGGGCATCGACGAGCTGGTGCCCGCCCGTTATCAGCCCTGGCCTGGCCGTCTGGCCCGTCGCAGTCTGTTCTGGCTCAAGAACAAGCAACAAGGCATGAGCCGTGGCGCCCGCATTCGCCTCGCCTTCGAGGCCCTGGGCCCCATCTTCATCAAGTTCGGCCAGATGCTCTCGACCCGCCGAGACCTGCTGCCCCCCGACATTGCCGAAGAGCTGGCCCTGCTGCAGGACAGGGTGCCTCCCTTCTGTGGTCAGGCCGCCCGTCGCCAGATAGAAGAGAGCCTGGGTTGCCCCGTCGAGACCCTGTTCGATGACTTCGACGAGACGCCGCTGGCATCCGCCTCCATCGCCCAGGTGCACACCGCCCGGTTGAAGGAGAACGGCCGGGAGATCGTCATCAAGGTGATCCGTCCCGATATCGAGCCGGTCATCGAGGCCGACCTGCGCCTGATGCAGGCCCTGGCCCGTCTGGTGGCCCGTTTCGTGCCCCAGAGCGGACGACTGCGCCCCGTCGAGGTGGTGGAGGAGTATCGCAAGACCATACTTGACGAGCTCAACCTGATGCGCGAAGCGGCCAACGCCATCCAGTTGCGCCGCAACTTCACCGGTTCCGAGGCGCTCTACGTGCCCGAGGTGTTCACGGACCATTGCCGTGAGCAGGTGCTGGTGATGGAGCGGATCTACGGCATTCCGGTTTCCGACATTGCCGCGCTGGAAGCCAATGGCACCAACATGAAGCTGCTGGCCGAGCGCGGAGTGGAGGTGTTCTTCACCCAGGTGTTCCGGGACAGCTTCTTCCACGCCGACATGCACCCGGGCAACATCTTCGTCTCTTTCGAACACCCCGAGAATCCGCTCTGGATCGGCATCGACTGCGGCATCGTCGGCACCCTCAACCGGGAAGACAAGCGCTACCTGGCGGAGAACTTCCTCGCCTTCTTCAACCGCGACTACCGCCGTGTGGCCGAGCTGCACGTGGAGTCTGGCTGGGTACCGCCCGATACCAAGGTGGACGAGTTCGAGTTCGCCATCCGCACCGTGCTGGAGCCCATCTTCGAGAAACCGCTCTCCGAGATCTCCTTCGGCCACGTGCTGCTCAATCTGTTCAACACCGCCCGTCGCTTCAACATGCAGGTGCAGCCGCAGCTGGTGCTGCTGCAAAAGACCCTGCTCTATGTGGAAGGGCTGGGTCGCCAGCTCTATCCCCAGCTGGATTTGTGGCAGACCGCCAAGCCCTATCTGGAAAACTGGATGCACGAGCAGGTCGGCCCCAAGGCGGTGTGGAATGCCATCAAGGAGAAGGCGCCGTTCTGGGCGGAGAAACTGCCGGAGCTGCCGGAGCTGGTCTACGAGACCCTGCGTCAGGCCCGCCATCAGCAACACCACTTCGACCAGATGTTTGCCGATTTCCGTCGCCACAGTCGCCGTCAGGGGCAGGCTCGCTACCTCTTAGGGGTTGGAGCCAGCCTGCTGCTCGCGGGTGTATTCTTGCTGACCCAGAAACAACACATTGAGTGGGGACAAATCAGCCTCGCCGGCGCCGGGTTATGCTGGCTGCTGGGTTGGTTGCGAACCCGTTCCCATTAAATAACCTGCGCCATCGGGCGCCTATCCGGAGAGAAAGTCATGGGTGGTATCAGTATTTGGCAGTTGTTGATCATCGCAGTCATCGTCGTGCTGTTGTTTGGCACCAAGAAATTGCGCGGTATCGGTGGCGATCTGGGCGCGGCGGTCAAGGGGTTCAAGAAGGCGCTCTCCGATGAGCCGGCCGACACCAAACCCGAGCAGAAAGATGCCGAGTTCCCGACCAAGCAGTTGAACGAGACGGCCAGCAACGCCGAAGCCGCCAAGCAGAAAGACAAAGATCAGGCCTAAGCCATGTTCGACATCGGTTTTTGGGAACTGGTCGTCATCGGCGTCGTCGCCCTGGTGGTGCTGGGTCCCGAGCGGTTGCCGGTCGCGATCCGCACCGCCAGCCACTGGATAAGGCTGATCCGCAGCACCGCCAACTCGGTCAAGGCCGAGCTGGAGCAGGAGCTCAAGTTGCAGGATCTGCACAACGACCTGAAGAAGGCCGAACGGTTGCAGATGAACAACCTGAGCCCCGAGCTGCAGGAGTCCATCGAGCAGTTGAAAGCGGCCGCCCAGTCGGTGAATCGTCCCTATCAGGGGGAGAACGAGATCCGCCCGCCTCGGGAGCCCGCCCAGGCTGAGCCAGCCACTCCGGTGGCTGCCTCGGTGCCCGCGACCCCAGAGGTGCCACCGGTCAACAGCCAGCGAGAGAGCGAGCCTGTGCCCGCCAGCGAGTCCGCAGCCAAAGGGGAGGTGAAGCCATGAGTCAGGCAGAACAACCCCTCATCAGCCATCTGGTGGAGCTGAGAACCCGTCTGCTGCGCGCCATCTCCGCCATCCTGCTGGTGTTCATCGCGCTCATCTACTTCTCCAACAACATCTACGACTTCGTGGCCCAGCCGCTGCTCAGCCAGTTGCCGGCAGGCACCAGCATGATAGCGACGGATGTGGCGACCCCCTTCATCACGCCCATCAAGCTGACCCTGGTGGTCTCCTTCTTCGTGGCGATCCCCTATCTGCTCTATCAGGCCTGGGCTTTCATCGCACCCGGTCTGTACCAGCACGAACGGCGGCTGATCCTGCCCCTGGTGGCCTCCAGCGCCGTGCTGTTCTATGCGGGGATGGCGTTCGCCTACTACGTGGTGTTCCCCCTGGTGTTCGGCTTCTTCACCAGTACCGCCCCCGCCGGGGTGACGGTGGCGACTGACATCGCCAGCTACCTGGACTTCGTGCTGACCCTGTTCTTCGCGTTCGGGGTGGCGTTCGAGATCCCGGTGGCCACCATACTGCTCTGCTGGACCGGGGTGACCACCCCCAGGAGCCTGAAGGAGAAGCGCCCTTACGTCATCGTCGGGGTCTTCGTGGTCGGTATGTTGCTGACGCCGCCCGATGTCTTTTCCCAGACCCTGCTCGCGATCCCCATGTGGGGCCTGTGGGAGATAGGTCTGTTCTTCGCCCGCTTCTACGTGAAGAAAGAGGACGAAGAGCAGCAACAAACGGAAGAGGGGAGCTGAGGCTCCCTTCCTCTTTTCATGCATCCGTTCGAGGCGTATGGTAAGGCCCCATCGAGTAGCTGGTTTTCAAATGCCTGATATGCACCTCGTTTGTCCGGAACCCCTGACTCCATGATCGACATCGGTTTGAACCTGACCAGCAGCCAGTTCGCCGGCGAACAGGCCGACCTGGTGGAACGCGCGCGCGCCGCCGGGGTGGAAGCCCTGATCCTGACCGGCACCGATCTGGCCGGCAGCCGCGAGAGCGCCGCATTGGCCGCCCGCTGGCCCGGTTACTGCTTCTCCACCGCCGGGGTGCATCCCCATGATGCCAAGAGCGTCGATGAGGAGACCCTGCCCGCCTTGCGCGAACTGGCGGCCCTGCCCCAGGTGGTGGCCATCGGCGAGTGCGGTCTCGACTACAACCGGGACTTCTCCCCCCGTCCGGTGCAGGACGCGGTGTTTGACGCCCAGCTGGCGCTCGCCGCCGAGCTCGGTATGCCGGTGTTTCTCCACTGCCGCGATGCCCATGACAAATTCGTCGAGATCCTGCGCCCCTGGTTGCCCCGCCTGCCGGGGGCCGTGCTGCACTGTTTCACCGGCTCCGACGCCGAGCTGGACGAGTGCCTGGCACTGGGGCTGCATATCGGGGTGACCGGCTGGCTCTGTGACGAGCGCCGTGGCCAGCTGCTGCGCGAGCAGGTGGCCCGCATTCCGGCGGGTCGCCTGATGATAGAGACGGACGCCCCCTACCTGGTGCCGCGGGATCTGAAACCCAGGCCCAAACGCAACGAACCCGCTTTTTTGCCGCACATCGCCCAGGTGGTGGCGGCCTGCCGTGGTGAAGCGCCCGAGGCCTTGCTGGCCCATACCCGGGCCACCTCCGCCGCATTCTTCCAACTTCCGCTTTTGGAGTGATTCATGGCCACAACTCTTCCGGGGGCCTTCCCGGGCCGTCGCCTGCGCCGGGTGCGCAAACATGACTTCAGCCGCCGCCTGGTGCGCGAAAACGTACTGACCGTCGACGATCTCATCTATCCCGTGTTCGTGCTGGAGGGGGAGGGTCAGCGAGAGGCCGTTGCCTCCATGCCGGGGGTGGACAGGCTCTCCATCGATCTGCTGCTCGAAGAGGCCGCCGAACTGGTGGCCCTGGGTGTGCCGGCGGTGGCCCTGTTCCCGGTGACGCCGCTGGAGAGAAAGAGTCTGCTGGCGGAAGAGGCCTACAACCCGGATGCCCTGGCCCAGCGGGCGACCCGTGCCCTCAAGGCGCGCTTCCCGGAGCTCGGGGTTATCACCGATGTGGCGCTCGACCCCTTCACCACCCATGGCCAGGACGGCATCATCGATGACGAAGGCTATGTGCAGAACGACATCACCACCGAGATCCTGGTGAAGCAGGCGCTCTCCCATGCCGCCGCCGGGGCCGACATCGTCGCACCGTCCGACATGATGGACGGCCGCATCGGTGCCATCCGTGCGGCGCTGGAGGAGAACGGCTTCGTCAACGTGCAGATCATGGCCTACTCCGCCAAGTACGCCTCCCACTACTACGGCCCGTTCCGCGATGCGGTGGGCTCCGCCGCCAACCTCGGCAAGAGCAACAAGGCCACCTACCAGATGGATCCGGCCAACGGCAACGAAGCCCTGCACGAAGTGGCCCTCGACATCGCCGAAGGGGCGGACAGCGTCATGGTCAAGCCGGGCATGCCCTACCTGGACATCATCCGCCGGGTGAAGGATCAGTTCGGCGTGCCGACCTTCGCCTATCAGGTGAGCGGCGAGTACGCCATGCACATGGCAGCGATCCAGAACGGGTGGCTCAAGGAGAAGGAGTGCGTGATGGAATCCCTGCTCTGCTTCAAGCGGGCCGGGGCCGATGGCGTCCTCACCTACTTCGCCAAGCGGGTCGCCCAGTGGTTGAAAGAGGACGCCCGACGCTGAGGCGGGGAGTGTCCATGCCCTCACAATGCCGGCCCTCGGGCCGGCATTGTCGTCTCTGGTAGATGAAATGCTGGTTTTATGAACAAAATGCCTGAAAAAGTGGGCAACATGCCCGTCTCTTGGCGGCAAAGGCTTGATAAATGGGGTTTCTGCCTACATCTTAGATGGTCCAAGCAGGCTTCTGGACGGCAGGGGCTGCAGAGCATTTAGAGGTACCGCAGATGACTAACCCTTTGCTGACAATGGACTCGCTGCCTCCCTTCAGCCAGATCCAGCCCGATCAGGTGCAACCTGCCGTGACGCAGGCCATCGCCGATTGCAAACAGAAGATTGAGGATGTGCTGGCCCAGAAGGAGCCTCACACCTGGGACAGCCTGATCGCCCCGCTGGAAGAGGTCAACGACCGCCTCTCCCGGATCTGGTCCCCCATCAGCCACCTCAATGCCGTGCAGAACAGCGAGGCGCTGCGAGCGGCTCACGATGCCTGCCTGCCGCTGCTTTCCGAATTCCAGACCTATGTCGGTCAGCATGAAGGGCTCTATCAAGCCTATCTGGCCCTCTCCGAGAGCGATGACTTCCCCCGGCTGGATGATGCCCAGCGCAAGGAGATCCTGAACACCCTGCGCGATTTTCGCCTCTCCGGCATCGGTCTACCTGCCGAGGCGCAGCAGCGCTACGGCGAGATCCAGGCCCGCCTCTCGGAGCTCGCCTCCCGTTTCAGCAACAACGTGCTGGACGCGACCCAGGGCTGGCACAAGCTGGTGACCGACGAGGCCGAGCTGGCCGGTCTGCCCGCGAGCGCCCAGGCTGCCGCGCGCCAGATGGCCGAACTCAAGGGCAAGGAGGGGTGGCTGTTCACCCTGGACATCCCCTCCTACCTGCCGGTGATGATGTACGCCGACAGCCGCGCCCTACGTGCCGAGCTGTATGAGGCCTTCACCACCCGCGCCTCCGACCAGGGCCCCAACGCCGGCAAGTGGGACAACTCCGCCATCATGACCGAGTTGCTCACCCTGCGCCGGGAGCTGGCCCGACTGCTGGGCTTTGCCAACTATGCCGAGCTCTCCCTCGCGACCAAGATGGCGGACAAGCCGGAGCAGGTGGTGGACTTCCTCACCGACCTGGCTGCCAAGTCCCTGCCCCAAGGCAAGGCGGAGCTGGAGGAGATCCGCGCCTTTGCCGCCGAGCAGCACGGTCAGGACGAACTGGCGGCCTGGGATCTTGCCTATTACGCAGAAAAGCTCAAACAGCACAAGTTTTCGGTCTCTGATGAGCAGTTGCGTCCTTATTTCCCCGCCGGTCGGGTCGTGAAGGGGCTGTTCGAGGTGGTCAAGCGGGTGTTCGGCATGAAGGTGCGCGAGCGTCTCGGCATCGACACCTGGCATCCGGACGTGCGCTTCTACGACATCTTTGACGCCGATGACGAGCTGCGCGGCAGCTTCTACCTGGATCTCTATGCCCGCGAGCACAAGCAGGGCGGCGCCTGGATGGATGTCTGCCTGGGTCGCCGCTACCGTCAGGACGGCTCCCTGCAAAAGCCGGTGGCCTACCTGACCTGCAACTTCAACGGCCCGGTGGACGGCAAACCGGCCCTGTTCACCCACAACGAAGTGGTCACCCTGTTCCATGAGTTCGGCCACGGCATTCACCACATGCTGACCCGCATCGATGTGGCCGGCGTGGCCGGCATCAACGGCGTGGCCTGGGATGCGGTGGAGCTGCCTAGCCAGTTCCTCGAGAACTGGTGCTGGGAATCCGAGGCGCTGGCCTTCATCTCCGGCCATTACGAGACCGGGGAGCCGCTGCCCGCCGATCTGCTGGAGAAGATGCTGACCGCCCGCAACTTCCAGGCGGCGATGCAGATGCTGCGTCAGCTGGAGTTCGCCCTGTTCGACTTCCGTCTGCACCAGACCTTTGACCCGGCCAGAGCGGATCAGATCCCTGCGCTGCTGGCTGAGGTGCGCAGCCAGGTCGCCGTGATGACGCCTCCGGCGTTCAACCGCTTCCAGCACAGCTTCTCCCACATCTTCGCGGGCGGCTACGCGGCGGGCTACTACAGCTACAAGTGGGCCGAGGTACTCTCTGCCGACGCCTTCTCCCGCTTCGAGGAGGAGGGGATCTTCAACCCGGCCACGGGCCACTCCTTCCTGAAGAACATTCTGGAAAAGGGCGGCTCCAGGGAGCCGATGGAGCTGTTCCGTGCCTTCCGTGGCCGGGAGCCCCAGGTGGATGCGCTGCTGCGTCACAGCGGTATCGCTGCGTGAGGTCCCGCCGCCACAGTGAGCCTCGATTGGATGAGCTGCCGCGCCACTGCGGGAGCTTCAAGCAGGTACACATTTGCGGCATAGTGGGATCGAAACGTGATTTTTGATAGAAAAAGGGACCTTTTGGTCCCTTTTTCCAAGCCTTTTTAATATCTTGCGGAGTGCATGTTTGCACTGTCCCCGCCTCTTCAGTAGAGTCGGGTTCTACCTTCCAGGGAGAGAAAGAACCTTGCCATGAGGCGAGCACTCGAGTCTGTCTATCAAATCATCTCCAGCCTGTCTCATTCGAGTGGTCAGGGATATTTTGATGCCTTTGTGAGTGAAATCGCCAACGCGGTGGGGGCTGACTTCGTCCTGGTGTCCGGCAAGGATCAGGCGGGTCTGTTCTTTACCGTGCATGCCGCCTATCCCGCCTCCCTCGACATCAACGCCTACAGCTTCCCCCTCGCCGACACTCCGGGGGAGATCGCCATGCAACAGGGTGAAGCATGGTTCAGTGATCGCACCCGCCAGCTGTTCCCCCACGCCGCCGTGCTGGAGCGCTGCGAGGTGAGAGCCTATGCCGGCGTCGCGCTCAAGAACGCCGAGGGAGAGACCATCGGCCTGTGCAGCGTCATGTTCAAGCGGGCCATGCCGAGAATGGAGAAGATAGTGGGCCTGCTGCGTCTGCTGGCCCCGCTCGCCGGTCGTGAACTGGCGCTGATGTATCAGCAGCGCCAGAGCCAGGAGCAGCCGGCGCAACCGGAACATCACCACTTCCTGGACACCATGATGTCCCATGCGCCCGTGGGCATCGGCAAGGTGGATCTGGGCGGCAAGATCCTCTGGGCGAACCCGGCCATCGAGAAGATGCTCGGCTACAGCCAGGAGGAGCTGCAACAGCTCACCGTCGCCGAAATCAACCATCCGGACGACTGGCAGACCAGTATTGCGCTCTACGACGCCCTCAAGCGGGGAGAGCGTCCCGCGTTTACCCAGGAGAAGCGTTATCTCCATCGGGATGGGACCGTCCTGTGGGGACGGGTGACGGTGACCCTGATCCGCAACGAGCAGATGCACCCCGACTATCTCATGGTGGTGCTGGAGAACATCGATCCCATCAGGCGCCATGCGGAGCAGCTCAAGCTCTCCCACCGGGTCTATGACAACCTCTCCGAAGCCATTCTGGTGTGCGATGCCGACAGTCGCATCATCTCGGTCAATCCGGCCTTCGAGAAGATCACCGGTTACAGCGAGGAGGAAGCGTGCGGCCAGCGGCCCAGCATGCTCAAGTCCGGACTGCACGATCAGACCTTCTATGCGGACATGTACCACGCCCTGGAGCGGGTGGGGATCTGGCGTGGGGAGGTGTGGAACAAGCGCAAGAACGGCAAGCTCTATCCCCAGCAGCTGATGATCAGCGCCGTGCGGGAAGGGGGCAAGATCAGTCAGTACATCGCCATCTTCAGCGATCTTTCCCAGACCAAGCTGGCGGAGCAGAAGATCGCTGCCCAGGCCAACTACGACAACCTCACCGGCCTGCCCAACCGCTGGCTGTTCGGTCGCTGTCTGGCCCGCTTCTGCGAGCGGGGGGAGCGCTTCGCCCTCATGGTGCTCGACCTCAACAACTTCAAGGCGGTCAACAACAGCATGGATCACCATGTGGGCGACGCCCTGCTGCGGGAGGTATCGGATCGGCTGGTGAGCCGGGTGCGCACCGAGGACCTGGTGGCCCGCATCGGCGGCGACGAGTTTGCCTTCCTGGTGCCCGGCATCGTCAACCGCCGTCAGGCCGAGGTGTTTGCCAAGCAGGTGATCGGCGGCTTTGCCCGTCCCTTCATGCTGGCCAACCAGCACCTCTATGTGACCGCCACCCTGGGGATCACCCTCTGTCCCAATGACGGCGGCGACAGCGACGAGCTCTTGCGCAATGCCGAGCAGGCCCTGTTCGTCGCCAAGCGCCAGGGACGTCCCCTCGGCACCTACAACGCCTCCATGCGGGAAGAGGTGAGCCAGCGCCACCAGATGCAGCACGATCTGGCGGAGGCCATCAAGCTGGGCCAGCTGACCATGGCCTACCAGCCCATCTGGGACAACCGCAGCGGCCGGGTCGCCAAGCTGGAGGCCCTGGTGCGCTGGTATCATCCCCACTGGGGTCAGGTCTCACCGGCGGATTTCATCCCGCTGGCGGAAGAGGCGGGGCTCATCCAGGGGCTGGGTGCCCTGGTGCTGTGGCAGTCTTGCCGGGATCTGGCCAGATTGCAGCAGTCCGGCTTCCCGGATCTGCAGATGTCCATCAACCGCTCCACCCTGGAGTTCCAGACCATAGACCCGGAGGCCAACGAGTGGCTCAGGGTGATCCGCCACTTCGAGCTGGATCCGGCGGACATCATCATCGAGATCACCGAATCCCTGCTGATGGAGACGAGCGATCAGCACAGGGTGCGGATCGATGCCCTGCGCGAGGCGGGCTGCAAGCTGGCCATCGACGACTTCGGCACCGGCTACTCGGCACTGAACTACCTGCGTACCTTCCCGGTGGATCTGGTGAAGATCGATCGCTCCTTCGTGCGCCATATTCCCTTCAACGAGCAGGACCGCCTGCTGCTCGACGGCATCATCAACATCGTGCACAACCTCGGCATGCAGGTGGTGATCGAAGGGGTGGAGACCCGGGAGCAGCTCAATTTCCTCTGCCAGAAGGGGTGCGCCTTCACCCAGGGGTATCTGCTCAGCCGCCCGCTGCCCTTCGACGATCTGACCGAGTACCTGAGTCTCAACCGTCAGGGAATGAACCTGGCGAATCTGACCACGGTGAGCTGACCCCCCGCTTCTGCTATCATGCCGGCTTCTGCGCCGTGATGAGTCCATGTTATGCCCCATATTCAGGTTTTCAGTGAAGTGCCCGCCCGCGATGGCGAGCTCGACGCCCTGCGCCAGCGCCTTGCCGACGTGGCGTTTCCCGCTCCCTTCGCCCTGGTGCTGACCGCATCGCGGTTGGAGCTGCGCAAGCTGGACGAACCCAAGCTGGGGGCCGTCTATGTGGACTTCGTGGAAGGGGCGGTGGCCCATAGGCGCAAGTTCGGTGGCGGGCGCGGCCAGTCCATCGCCAAGGCGGTGGGATTGAAGTCGGGAGCCATGCCGACCGTGGTGGATGCCACCGCCGGGCTCGGGCGCGATGCCTTCGTGCTCGCCACCCTCGGCTGCAAGGTGACCCTGATCGAACGCAGCCCCGTGGTGGCGGCCCTGCTCCAGGACGGTCTGACCCGGGCGGGGCAGGATCCCGAGATAGGCCCCTGGGTGCGCGAGCGGATGCAACTGCTGCAAGGCCCGGCGGTGGAAACCCTGCTGGCGCTGACCGAGCGGCCGGAGGTCATCTACCTGGACCCCATGTTCCCCCACAAGCAGAAGTCGGCGCTGGTGAAAAAAGAGATGCGGGTGTTCCAGTCCCTGGTGGGGGCGGATCTCGACGCGGATGCCCTGCTGCCGGCGGCGCTCAGGATGGCTGACAAGCGGGTGGTGGTGAAGCGGCCCGACTATGCGGGCTGGCTCAACGAGCACAAGCCCAGCATGGCCATCGAGACCAAGAGCAACCGCTTCGACGTCTACGTGATGGCGGCGCTGGCGAGTTGAGTGGCGACTGGCAGGGAGTCTGAGCGTCAAACGAAGAGGGCCAACCTGATCAGGTTGGCCCTCTTGCTATTCATTGGCTGCGGGGTGGGGCGAAGTGGATCCGCTTTTCTTCCCTTTGCCAGACGAGTTCCAGGGTCGCCAGGTCCGCCAGGCTGAGGCGCTCAGCGCGCTCCAGCAGCAGATATTCCACTCCGTCGCTGGCTTCTATGGTGCGGATCCTGTCCGCCCAGGTTCGTCCATCCCGGTCGGTGATCGTGACGGGCAACTGCCAGCTGGCGGCGATCTCCAGCCAGTCGTACAGGTCACAGCTGACGGGTTGGTAATCGGCCATGGGGTGTGCGGCTCAGGCTTCCAGCAGCCGGGTGGACCAGCCCATCTTCTGCTGGCGCTCCACCTCGAAGCGCAGCTCGCTGGCGCGCAGGTAATGCTCGTCCAGCCACCCCTTGGGCAGGGTCAGGGTCAGGGCATCTTCATCGGCTTGCAGCATGAACCTGGGCACAGTGCCCTGGGTCCGGCGCATGCAGAGGATGAGGGAGATGCGCAGGATGCGAGCCAGCCGGATCGCCTGGCGACCGGTGACGGCGCCCTGTTTCTCCAGCGGCTCCAGCTTGAATTCATCCCGCTGGTTGAACAGCAGGGCCGACAGCAGCTTCTTCTGCGCGGGGGTGAAGCCCGGCATGTCGATGTTGTCGATGATGTAGGCGGCGTGCTGCGGCGCCTTCTTGTACTCGATGCACAGACCGATTTCGTGCAGCAGGGCCGCGTAGCGCAGGATCGGGCGACCGTAGCGCTTGGAGAGGCGCCAGGCCGGCTGCAACTGGGTGAACGCCTCGATGGCGGTGTCGCGGACCCGCTCGGCGTGCTCCTTGTCGAGCTGGTAGCGGCTGATCAGGCTGTCGGCGGTGCGATCCCGGGCATCACAGTCGTGATTGTTGCCGAGCAGGCCGTAGATGAGCCCTTCACGCAGTGCACCGCCCGCCAGGGTCATGCTCTCGATGTCGAGGGTCTCGAAGATGGCGATCAGGATGGCGAGACCGGAGGGGAACACGGTCAGCCGTTCGGCCGCCAGCCCTTCGAGCTGCAACTTATCGAGTCTGCCGCAGGCGATGGCCTGACCCATCAGCTCTTGCAACTTGGGCAGGGTGACCCGCTCGCTCTTGCCCTGGGCCAGCATGATCTCCTGCAGCGCCTGGACGGTGCCGGAGGCGCCGACGCAGGTGCGCCAGCCGAGGACACGGTAGTCCGCAGCCACTTTCTCCAGTACCGCCTTGGCGGCGGCAATGGCCTGGTTGAAGCGCGTCTCGGAGAGCTCGCCATCACCGAAGTGGTTGTTGAGCCAGGTGACGCAGCCCATGTGCAGGCTGTTGAGCAGCTTGGCTTCGCTCTGCTCGCCGATCACCAGCTCGGTGCTGGCGCCGCCGATGTCGATCACCAGCCGATTGCCTTCCCCTGCCGACGTCCAGGAGACTCCTTCATAGATGGTCTTGGCTTCTTCCTCGCCCGAGATGATCTCGATGCTGTGGTTGAGCACCCGTTCCGCTTCGCTGATGAATTCGTCGACGTTGGTGGCCAGGCGCAGGGTGGCGGTGCCCACTACCCGGATGTTGTCGGACGGGATGTCCTGCAACTGCTCGGAGAAGAGGCGCAGACAATCCCAGCCCCGCTCCATGGCGGCACGGTTGAGGCGAAAATCGGCATCGAGGCCGGCGGCGAGGCGTACCTTGCGCTTGACCTTGGTGACGGTACGCAGGGCACCGGCGACCTCGCGCACCACCAGCATGTGAAAGCTGTTGGAGCCGAGGTCGATGGCGGCATAGAGAGGCGAGTTGTGCAACTTGGCCGATCCCTCAGTTCTTGCGGGGGGGGCGACGACGGTTGTTGCTGTTGCCACCGCCCTGGCGATCCCGCATGTTGCGGTTCACCGGCTGGCGGTTGCGGAACACCCGTTTTGGTGCGGTGACGTCATCCAGCAGCGCCTCGCGGTCATACTTGCTGACCGGGATGGGGTGGTGGATGTACTCCTCGATGGCCGGCAGGTTGAAGGCATAGTCTTCACAGGCCAGGCTGATGGAGTGACCGCTTCTGCCGGCGCGGCCGGTACGACCGATGCGGTGGACATAGTCTTCGGCATCGTCGGGCAGGTCGTAGTTGAAGACGTGGGTCACGTCGGGGATGTGCAGACCACGGGCGGCCACGTCGGTGGCGACCAGGATATCCAGGGTACCCTTGGTGAACTCTTCCAGGATCTTCATCCGCTTCTTCTGCGGCACGTCGCCGGTCAGCAGGCCGACGCGGTGGCCGTCGTTCTCCAGCCAGGCGTGAACGTCTTCACAGACGTGCTTGGTGTTGGCGAAGACGATGGCTTTCTCGGGCCACTCCTCTTCCATCAGGGAGAGCAGCAGCAACATCTTGTCTTCGTTGGAGGGGTAGAAGAGCTCCTCCTTGATCCGCACGCCGGTCATCTGTTCCGGTTCGACCTGTACATGTTCCGGGTGGTTCATGTGTTCATAGGCCAGCTCCTGCACCCGCAGGGAGAGGGTGGCGGAGAACAGCATGCTCAGACGCTCAGTGGCGGGGGGCATGCGGCGGAACAGGAAACGGATGTCCTTGATGAAGCCCAGATCGAACATGCGATCCGCTTCGTCCAGTACAACGACCTGGATGTTGCCGAGATCGATGACCTTGGACTTGAAGTAGTCGATGATGCGGCCGGTGGTGCCGATCAGGATGTCGACGCCCTGTTCCAGCACGGCCAGCTGCTTGTCGTAGCCTTCGCCACCATAGGCGAGACCGAGCTTGAGCCCGGTGGAGGCTGACATGCTCTCTGCATCGTTATAGATCTGGACGGCCAGCTCCCGGGTCGGGGCCATGATGATGGCGCGGGGCTGGTTGACGAGGCGCGGCCTGGTCAGCGGATGGGTCAGCAAATAGTTGAATGTCGCCGCCAGGAAAGCCAGGGTTTTGCCGGTCCCCGTCTGAGCCTGACCGGCGAGGTCATGACCTTCAACCAGCAGGGGCAGGGAGAGTGCCTGGATGGGCGTACAATAGTGAAATCCCTTTGATTCCAGACCAGCCAGAACTTCGGGTTCGAGGCCCATTTGGGCGAATTTTTCGGTCGTTAGATGTGTTTTGCTCATGGCGGTAGGTTATCAGGTTAGGCTTGCAATAATAAACAGGATCATTTCAAATAGGGCAACTATTGCCTTTGTTGAACCATCAATAAAGCCTTAATTACTGACTGGAGTTGGAGATGAGTGACAAGATTGTTCAGCTGAGCGATGCCAGCTTCGAGGCCGATGTAATCAACGCCGACAGCCCTGTTCTGGTCGATTTCTGGGCCGAATGGTGTGGACCGTGCAAGATGATTGCCCCGATCCTGAACGAAGTTGCTCAGGAATATGAAGGTCGCGTGACCGTGGCGAAATTGAACATCGATCATAACGCCGACACTCCGCCCAAGTACGGCATTCGTGGTATCCCGACCCTGCTGCTGTTCAAGAATGGTGAAGTGGCAGCGACCAAGGTCGGCGCCCTGTCCAAGACCCAACTGAAAGAGTTCCTGGACGGCAACCTGTAATAATCAAGAAGGAGCGCATTGCAATAATGCGCTCCTTGTGTTTTATCACCTAGACGCTCACCCTGATTGGTGCTAGTTTATCGCTCGTTTGCTAACCTTTTTGCCTGACTCTTTGCTTAACTACCAGCCTGGCAAGTCAAATCCGATCAGCATCAATCCAGCAGACTGTCTCCTCATTTCAATCCTTGCTTACAGACTTTCACCACTATGAATCTGACTGAACTTAAGAACACTCCTGTGTCCGAGCTGGTCCAGCTTGGCGAATCCATGGGGTTGGAAAATCTGGCTCGGGCGCACAAGAAAGACATTATCTTTGCAATCCTCAAGGCGCACGCCAAGGGCGGCGAGGATATCTTTGGCGACGGTGTGCTGGAAATCCTGACCGACGGTTTCGGTTTCCTGCGCAGTGCAGACGGCTCTTATCTCGCTGGTCCGGATGACATCTATGTCTCCCCGAGCCAGATCCGCCGCTTCAACCTGCGTACCGGCGATACCATCTCCGGCAAGATCCGGCCGCCGAAAGAGGGCGAGCGCTATTTCGCCCTGCTCAAGGTCAACGATGTCAACTACGACCGTCCGGAAAACTCCCGCAACAAGATCCTGTTTGAAAACCTCACTCCCCTGCACGCCAACGAGCGTCTGCGCATGGAGCGTGGCAACGGTTCCACCGAAGACATCACCGCCCGTGTACTGGATCTGGCATCCCCGATCGGCAAGGGCCAGCGCGGTCTCATCGTTGCACCGCCCAAGGCCGGTAAGACCATGCTGCTGCAGAACATCGCCCAGAGCATCGCCTACAACCACCCGGATTGTGAGCTGATCGTGCTGCTGATTGACGAGCGTCCGGAAGAAGTGACCGAGATGCAGCGCATGGTGAAGGGCGAAGTCATCGCCTCCACCTTCGACGAGCCGGCCTCCCGTCACGTCCAGGTCGCCGAAATGGTGATCGAGAAGGCCAAGCGTCTGGTCGAGCACAAGAAGGACGTGGTGATCCTGCTGGACTCCATCACCCGTCTGGCCCGCGCCTACAACACCGTCATCCCGTCTTCCGGCAAGGTGCTGACCGGTGGTGTGGACGCCAACGCCCTGCACCGTCCGAAGCGTTTCTTCGGTGCGGCGCGCAACGTCGAAGAGGGCGGCAGCCTGACCATCATCGCCACAGCGCTGATCGATACCGGCTCCAAGATGGATGAAGTCATCTACGAAGAGTTCAAGGGTACCGGCAACATGGAACTGCACCTCTCGCGCAAGATTGCCGAGAAGCGCGTCTACCCGGCCATCGACATCACCCGTTCCGGCACCCGCAAGGAAGAGCTGCTGACCGCCCCGGACGAGCTGCAGAAGATGTGGATCCTGCGCAAGATCATTCACCCCATGGGCGAGATCGACAGCATCGAGTTCCTCATCGACAAGCTGGCTGCGACCAAGACCAACGACGAGTTCTTCGACTCCATGAAGCGTCAACAGAAGTAACAGCCTCTTCAATGACAAAACCGCGGCCCAGGTCGCGGTTTTTGTTTATCTATTTCACGGTTGGCTTAGTAGTATGAAGCCTCGATGTCACAAGGAAAGGGACGTCATGAAGCTGGTGTTGTTCATATGGATGGGTTGGTTGTGGCTGGCGGCCCCGGTGCATGCCGACTCCCCGCCGCAATTGCAGGCTCCCCTGGTGGCGGACGAGGGACTGGAGGGGCATCGGGCGTACCTGGACGGCCGCATGGCGCTCGGACAGTTTGATGCCATGGACTCGTTGCTCGAGACCCTGTCGGTGGGGCAGCGGGAGTTCCTGTTGTTCCAGTTGCTGGGTGAGCTCAAGTCATCGGGCGCACCGAGCCCGGCGCTGCTGGCCTGGGTGCGGGCACAAGCGGCCAAGGCGCCACAATGGCTGGTGGAAGGGAAGGTGGATGGTTTCCTGGTACAGCTACCCGCCTACGACTTCCCCGCCGAGGCCCGGCTGGTGCTGAGCCACTGGCAGCAGCTGGCCTGGCAGGACAACTATCGCCAGTTGCTGGAGCAGGATCGCTTCGACTTCAAGCAGGTCTACTACAGCCGCAATCCCGAGCTGACACAGCAGCAGCAGGCCCTGCTGGCGGTGCTCGATCGGCAGCCGGTATCCGTGCTGCGCCGGGAGGCGCAGCGGCTTGCCGCCCTCAATCTCTTCCTGCCGGACAACCAGTTGCTGCTGTACTTCATCGAACAGACCGGGGAGACGGCACTCTACCTCAAGCTGTGGCGTCAGCCAGTGGATCACGATAGCCTGACTGCACTACACACCATTTCCCGCTTTTATTCAGGGCAGGAGGCGAGCGATCTGCTGATCGCCGCCAGCCAGAACAGCCGCCTGATGGTCCCCGCCCTGCATCAGCTCAGCCGCCTCTCCCCCTTGCCGGACGGGGCCCAGCAGTTCCTCCTGGCCGAACTCGGCAAGCACCAGTATGGCGGGCTGGTGGCCGGCCTGTTGTTGCAGATGGACGAGCCCAGGCTCCTGGGTCAATTGGCAAACCGGCTGACGCTTCAGGAGCGGCGACACGCCTCGTCCGTCATGAGGTCCGATACGGGTACACCGGATACGCCGCCAGGGTTATAATGCGGGACCACCTGATCCCGCTGGGGTACTTGCATGAAATACAAGGACTTGCGTGATTTTATCGCGCAGTTGGAACAAAACGGACAGCTCAGGCGCATCAGTCGCGAGATAGACCCCTATCTGGAGATGACCGAGATCAGCGACCGCACCCTGCGGGCGGGCGGGCCTGCCCTGCTGTTTGAAAATCCCAAGGGCTATACCATGCCGGTGTTGACCAACCTGTTCGGCACGCCGGACCGGGTTGCCATGGGCATGGGCCAGCCCAACGTCAGCGCCCTGCGCCAGGTGGGGACCTGGCTCTCCTATCTGAAAGAGCCGGAGCCGCCTCGCGGGCTCAAGGAGCTGATGGAGAAGCTGCCCATCTTCAAGCAGGTGTTCAACATGCCGACCAAGCGGCTCTCTTCGGCCCCCTGTCAGCAGGTGGTGCTGGAAGGGGGCGCGGTGGATCTGGATCAGATCCCGATCCAGCACTGCTGGCCCGGGGATGTGGCGCCCCTGGTCACCTGGGGTCTGACCATCACCCGCGGTCCCTACAAGAAGCGGCAGAACCTCGGCATCTATCGTCAGCAGAAGATCGGCAAGAACAAGCTGATCATGCGCTGGCTGGATCATCGGGGCGGCGCTATCGATTTTCGCGAGTGGCAGGAGGCCCACCCGGGCGAACGCTTCCCGGTGGTGGTGGCGCTGGGCGCCGATCCGGCGACCATCCTGGGCGCGGTGACGCCGGTGCCGGACAGCCTCTCCGAATACGCCTTTGCCGGTCTGCTGCGGGGCAGCCGTACCGAGGTGGTGAAGGCGCTGAGCTGCGATCTGGAAGTGCCCGCCAGCGCCGAGATCGTGCTGGAAGGCTATCTGGAGCCGGGGGAGATGGCCCCCGAAGGGCCATACGGCGATCACACCGGCTACTACAACGAAGTGGACGAGTTCCCGGTCTTCACCATCACCCACATGACGATGCGCCGGGATGCCATCTACCACAGCACCTACACCGGCCGTCCGCCCGATGAGCCGGCGGTGCTCGGGGTGGCGCTCAACGAGGTGTTCGTGCCGCTGTTGCAGAAGCAGTTCCCCGAGATAGTGGATTTCTACCTGCCGCCGGAGGGGTGCTCCTACCGGATGGCTGTGGTGACCATCAAGAAGCGTTACCCTGGCCACGCCAAGCGGGTGATGCTGGGGGTCTGGTCCTTCCTGCGCCAGTTCATGTACACCAAGTTCGTGATCGTCTGCGATGACGACATCAACGCCCGGGACTGGAAGGACGTGATCTGGGCCATCACCACCCGGATGGATCCGGCCAGGGACACCACCCTGCTCGAGCACACCCCCATCGACTACCTGGACTTCGCCTCGCCGGTCTCCGGGCTCGGCTCCAAAATGGGGCTGGATGCCACCAACAAGTGGCCGGGGGAGAGCAACCGGGAGTGGGGGCAGCCCATCGTCCAGGACGAGGTGGTAAAGCAGAAGATCGATGCCATCTGGGACGAGCTGAAGATCCTCGACTGAGGGATCCCCGATGCGGCGCGGCCATTGTGACGCAAAAGTGCGGTATTGCCGTGCCGAATTGGGTATGCTCGACGGACCTGACCACCAACTGGTCGCCATAAAAACAGTGAAACCATGAGCGAAGCGGGCCGGGCAGGCCCCTCACAAGGACAAGAATGCAACGTATCAAGTGCCGCGTAGAGGAACTGCGCGAATATGTCGACACCATCTGGCACGTGGCGCTGGCGCCGCAGCAGGAGGTGAGCTTCAAGCCGGGCCAGTATCTGCTGGTGGTGATGAGCGATTCGGACAAGCGCCCCTTCTCCATCGCCAACTCGCCGACCCGCTCCGGCGTGCTGGAGCTGCAGATCGGTGCCACTCCCGAGAATGCCTATGCCGGTCAGGTGCTGGCCCGCATGCGCGAGCAGGGAGAGATCGAGGTCGAGCTGGCCGCCGGCAAGGCGTTCCTGCGCGACGAATCCCCCCGACCGCTGATCCTGATGGCGGGCGGCACCGGCTTCTCCTATGCCCGCGCCATCCTGGAATACCTGATCGGCAGCGGCAGCAAGCGTCCGGTGTTCCTCTACTGGGGGGTACGCCAGGCGCACTGGCTCTACGAGCTGGAGCAGATGCAGCAGTGGGAGCGCGACTACGCGCCGCTGACCTTCATTCCCGTGGTGCAGGAGCCCGAGAGCGACTGGACCGGCAGGACCGGGCTGGTGCACAAGGCCATCATGGATGACTTCGTCAGCCTGCATGACTACGACATCTATGTGGCGGGCCGATTCGAGATGGCCGGTGCCGCGCGGGAAGAGTTCAAGGTGCTGGGCGCCGAGCCAGAGCGCATCTTCGGCGATGCCTACGAGTTTATCTGACCACGGCCAACCGCAGTGCGTCGATCTGCCCCCTTATCGTCTTGCGAGAGAGGGGGGATGAGAAACTCGTTGTCCCCATAAAAACGACAAACCCCAGCCTGGCTGGGGTTTGTGCTATCTACGGCGGGTCACGCCGGATCATTCGCCCTTGGCGGCGAGCTGCTGCTCGAGCTGGGCCAGCTTGGCCTCGAGGGCGGTCAGCTTCTCCCGGGTGCGCAGCAGCACCTTGGTCTGCACGTCGAACTCCTCGCGGCTCACCAGATCCAGCTTGTTGAGCTGGGCCTGCAAGACCTGACGGGTCTTTTTCTCCACCTCTTCACCCATGCTGCGAATGCCGGGGGGCAGGGCGTTGTGTATCTGTTTGGCGATCTCTTCCAGTTTTTTCGGGTCGATCATGGGGGTCTCCTTAAGCAATGGCGCCATTCTACCGACAAATCGTCTCCTTTGCCGAGATCGGAGCGGCTTTTTGCGCCATGGATCCCATCGGGCTCTGGTCGGGTCTGGTTGATGCCCCCTGGCTGCTACCCTGTGACACCGGGAATCAATTCCAATTCCTTGATGGTGTACACAAAAAAATCAGATCAGATGACTGACCAGAGGCTTATTAATTGTTGCGTTGCTGTTAATATGATTCGGTCGGGTTTGAACCCTACCCCGTCAGGCTCATCATGGATAACAACATAAAAGAGATAAGGATATGAAGAAAAAGCTAATTTACGCGGCCGTCGTCAGTGCGCTGCTGAGCGGTTGTGGTGGCAGTGACGACAACACAGGCGATACCTCAAGCTATCTCGATTATCTGCTGAGCGGCTCCAATGCAGTCCGACCCAGCGCCCTGGCAGCCCGTGCGACCGACGGTACCCTGAAATTCTCCACGGAAACGGCGGATCTCTCCAACCCGGTGTCCGCCCTCTCCACCCTGGATGGCTGGTCGACTACCCAGGCGATCCAGATAGTGCCGGTGACGGCCTCCGGCATCCAGGTCAAGGCGCCGGCCGCTGCTGAATTCGCAGCCTCCGTGGCACCCCTCTACCTGATGGAGCTGGAGTTTGACAGTGCGGCCCTGCGTCCGAGCGGCGTGAAAAAGGTGCTGACCTACGGGGTGGACTTCGTGGTGGCCGAGACGACCGGCAAGCTGAATCTGATGCCGCTCAAGCCTCTCAACCCCTCTTCCTACTACATGATAGTGGCGACTGATACCCTCAAAGACAGCACGGGTGCCCCCCTGCGACCGGGTAGCGACTACAGCAACTACAAGACCAGCACCGGCAGCAACGCCCAGGAGCAGACCATCAGCGGCCTGATTGCGCTGCAGGAAGGGCTGTTCAAGGCTGCCACCGGCATCACCAGCGATCACGTGATCTTCTCCGACTGGTTCGGCACCCAGTCCGGCGCCGACGTGCTGGTGGCGGTGAAAGGGGCGGCCGCATCCGTGCTCAAGAGCCCGACCCTGGACGCCGCCGCCCTGTGGAAGCAGGACGCCCTGGGCAATACCAGCCTGCCTGGCACCTATACCCTGTCGGTGAGCGGCGGCAGCCCCTTCCTGACCCAGCTGGACGCCGAGAACTTCCTGCCCCCGGAGCAGAAGGATGCGATTGCCGCCGCCGTTGACGCCAACCCGCAACTGAAAGGCCTGGCTGGCATGACTCAGGTCTATACCGGCACCGTCAAGCTGCCCTACTTCCTCTCCTCCCCGGCCACCGCCGGCTCCTGGGACAAGGCGAAGACCCAGTCCTGGCACGGTGCCATCCCCAGCCTCTACGCCATCGCGAACGCCCTGAAGGCCCAGGATACCGAAGTGATCGGCGGCCTGGTGGGGGCGGGTGTGGATCCGGCCTTGCTGGGCGAACTCATCGCCGATCCGAGCCGTCAGGCCGAGCTGCTGGCGGAGGCGAGCAAGCTGATCGGGGTGACCCTCACCTCCGGCGGCAAGGCGCTGGATCCCGAGATGAACATCGGGCGCTTCAACCCGCTGCCGGCACTGGAAGAGGTGCAGTCCGTCCCGATGCGGATCTTCGCCGCCGCACCGCTGGCGAACATCACCGACGTGATCATCTATCAGCACGGCGTCACCTCCGTGAAGGAGAACGCCTATGCGCTGGCCCTTGGCCAGATTGGTGCCGGTGCCCAGGCGAGCAAGAACGTGGCCGTGGTGGTGATCGATCATCCGTTGCACGGTGAACGCGGCTTCGCCCTGACCGGCAGCATGGACTCGGTGACCACCTCCGACAACCCGACCCCCTACCTGAACCTGAGCTACCTGACCGTGGCCCGCGACAACCTGAAACAGAGCGTGGCGGATCTGCTGGGCCTGCGTCTGGCGGTGGGGCTGGCCAATGCCAAGGGCGCCATCGGCACAGCAGGCAGCCTCAAGGTACACTTCCTGGGTCACTCTCTGGGTGCCATCGCGGGGGCCAACCTGCTGGCGGTGGCCAACCAGTCTGTTGGCAACCCGACGGCAGACGCCCTGTTCAAGTTCGACACTGGCGGCCTGGCCATGCCGGGTGGCGGCATAGCGCCGCTGTTGCTGAACTCGCCGACCTTCGGTCCGACCATCCAGATGAGCGTGCTGACCGCTGGCAGTGCAGCCCTGAAGGCAGCCTTCACCGCCTACGCCCCGAACTGCAAGACGGCAGTACCGACCTGCTTCGTCAACGAGTTCCTGCCGAGCCAGGATGCGGCCACCCAGGCCACGGCGGCCAGCACCCTGCAGAGCTACAGCTTCGCGGCGCAGTCGGTGCTGGATTCGGCAGACCCCATCAACCTGGGGAGCGGTATCGCGGCGGACTTCCCGCTGTTTGCCACCGAAATCGTCGGCGACGGCGCCCTGAGCCTGTCGGATCGAGTGATCCCGAACAGCATCGCCACCGCCCCGCTGGGTGGCACCGAGCCGCTGTTCAAGGTCCTGGCCCTGCAACCGCTGACCGCCACCGGCGCCGCCAACCACAGAGCGGCCCGCTTCGTGGCCGGGGGTCACAGCTCGCTGCTGGCACCTGACGAGAACTTCGATCCGACCGGCGCCGTCACCACCGAGATGCAGACCCAGTTCGGCAGCTTCTTCGCAAGCGGCGGTACCGCGGTCAAGGTGACCGACGCCAGCCTGCTCAAGCAGTAAGCCGGCCGACCAATAAAAACGCCGCCCCAAGGGGCGGCGTTTTTTTATGGCAAATCGGCTCAGGCTGGCCTGTGGCGCCTGTCCAGCCAGCCCTGGGCAAGGCCGACCAGCAGGCCCGCCAGGTGAGCCATGTTGGTGGTCGCTATGGTTGCCGAGCCGTTGCCGGCAACCAGGCCTCACCCCGGCCTGTGGTGTTTGTCCAGCCAGCCTTGGGCAAGGCTGACCAGCAGGCCTGCCAGGTGAGCCATGTTGGTGGTGGCTTTGGTTGCCGAGCCGTTGCCGGCAACCAGGCGTCACCCCGGCCTGTGGTGTCTGTCCAGCCAGCCCTGGGCAAGGCCGACCAGCAGGCCGACCAAATGGGCCATGTTGGCGGTGGGGGTGCCGAGCATGTCCAAGAAGCCGAGCACCAGCCAGACCAGCATGAAGCCCATCAGGGCTGGCGGCATGGCGAGGCCGCAATCCGGTTGCAGCCTGGTTCGCAGCCAGCTGTAGCCGAGCAGGGCATAGACCACCCCGGAGAGGCCGCCAAAGCGCGGGCCGCTGGCAAAGAACTCGGCGATATTGGGCAGGGCCGCCCCGACGATGAGCAGGATGAACAGCTTGCCGCTGCCGAGGCGCTGCTCTATCTGGCCACCGAGATACCACCACCACAACAGGTTGAACACCAGATGCAGCACCGAGAAGTGGATGAAGGCCGGGGTGACGTAGCGCCAGGCCTGCCAGTCGGTGAACTGGGCCAGGGTGGGGTGGAAGGCGAGCTCGTCGAAGATGGGCAGGCCGATGGCATCCAGAGCGTAGATGGCCAGGCAGGCGATGATGACCACCAGGGTCAGGGGGCCCGCCTGGTGGAGGAAGTCGGTGACCGGATCCGTCATCCCCTTGCTGTAGTCGATCCGGGCATCGGCATGGCCGGATTGCCAGGAGGCCTCCATGTAGCGGGGATGATTGGGTTCGCTCAGGAAGCGTTTGACCTCCTGCTGGGCCTGGGCGAGGCGCCGTTCGTCCGCCAGCCAGACCGAGACGCCGAGCTCGGACTGGGTCAGCTCGCACGAAATGCCCAGGGTAGCGAGATAATCCACCAGCGCCTGGGCCATGCGGGCGTCGCCCAGCACCAGCAGCTGGATCATGCCGGTGGAGGAGGAGCGACCCGCCTCTGTCATGCGTCCCCCGCCTGGATGGGGAACTCCCTGCGCCAGGCCTCGAAACCGCCATCCAGGCTATAGACCTCGTCATAGCCTTGTTGCAGCAGGTACTGGGCCGCCCCCTGGCTGCTGTTGCCGTGATAGCACATCACGATGACGGGGGTATCGAAGTCCACCTCGTTCATAAAGCGAACCAGGGTGCCGTTGGTGAGGTGGAAGGCGCCGACCGCGTGGGCCGTCTCGAAGGATTGGGGATCGCGAATGTCCACGAGACGGGCTTCGCCTGCGCTCAGCTTCTGGTGGGCATCATGGGCGCTGATATGGGCAAACTGGTCCATTGAGATGTCCTGAAAATGGAGGGTTGAAGGGCAGTTTACCGCAAGCGGCGGTTTGCGCTAAGTGTGCAATGGGGGCGGCATCCAGGGGATCGCAATTTTATTCAATATCGGGCCGCCCGGGCCGGGTAGGCTCGGGCTTCCCTCAATTGAACGAGCATCATCCATGGAATTCAGTCTGCTGTTATCCATGGCCGGGTTTGCCCTGGCCATGTCCATCTCCCCGGGGCCGGTCAATCTGGTCGCCCTTGGCACCGGCGCCCGGTACGGTTTCACGGCCAGCCTGCGCCACGTGGTGGGGGCCACCCTCGGCTTCATCCTGCTGCTCCTGCTGATGGGGCTGGGTCTTGGCGGCGCCCTGTCCCGCTGGCCTGTGGCGCTGGGGGCCATTCACTGGGGCGGCGTGCTCTTTCTCGGCTGGATGGCCTGGCAGTTGCTAGTGGATAGCGGCGAGGTGGAGGAAGTGGAGGGCGTACCCCCCGCCTTCTGGTACGGGGCCCTGATGCAGTGGCTCAATCCCAAGGCCTGGCTTGCCGCCAGCATGGGGATGGGAGCCTATGGGATCGCGGGCGGCATAAGCCAGATCGCCCTCTTTACCGGCATTTATCTGGTTATTTGCCTCGGCTCCATCGCCTGCTGGGCCTATGCGGGCAGCCGATTGCAGGGGTGGCTGGTCTCTCCTCGCCGATTGCGCTGGTTCAATCGGGCCATGGCGCTCTTGCTGCTGCTCAGCGCCGCCTATCTGGTGCGCTCGTCCTGAGGGGCGAGCTGCGCTCTGTACTGGCCCGGGGTGGCGGCCACCCGGCGTTTGAACTGGCGCTGGAAGTGGGCCTGATCGGCAAAACCGCTGGCAAGGGCCACTTCCGCCAGGGGCTGCCCCTGGCGCAGCAGGGTGCGGGCGTGGCGAATGCGCTGATCGAGCAGGTAGGCGTGGGGCGTCATGCCGTAGTGGCGGCTGAAGGCGCGCACGAAGTGGGAAGGGGTGAGCCCGGCCACCGCACTCAGCTGTGCCAGGGTGAGGGCGCAGGCACTCTCGTCCTGCATCAGCTCGGCGGCTCGCTGCAGGTGCTGGGGAGGGCGGTCATCCCACTTGGCCGGGGTGAGCCTGGCCAGAAGCTGGCGGCTGAAGAGGTGGCAGGCCACTTCGCGAGCCAGGGGATCCGGCTCCTCCACCAGTTGCCGATGAAGCCGGCAGAGCCCCTGGTAGAGCAGGGGATCCCGGCTTGCGGTCATGTCGAAGGGGCGAAACGCGTTGCCGAGCCCGGCCTCCTCCTGCTGGCGCTGCAACCAGAGGTTGTCGATGTAGAACATCAGATAGGACCAGGGCTGGTCAGCGACGGGATTGCAGGCGTGCACCTCTTCCGGGTTCATCAGCACCAGGCTGCCGCGGCCGACCTCTTGCAGGCTGCGCTGGTTGAGGTAGTGGCTGTGGCCGCCGGTGATGGCGCCGATGGAGAAGTGGGGGTGGCTGTGCTTGTCGTAGCAGACGCGCCGGCCATCCTGCACCGCCCTCGCCTCGATGAAGGGCAGGGCGGGATCGTGCCAGAAGTGGTGCTGATCCTGCGTCGCCCGCGCACGGCTCACGATGTGCTCCTCGGCGGGGGGCTGTTCCCCTGCCGGGCTCGGGGAGCGCGGCAGGGGAAGGGTGACGATGGTTGCTGCATCCTCAGCCGCCGAGATAGGCCTGGCGGACGGCGGGGTTGGCCAGAAGGGCCTCTCCCGTGTCTTGCAGCACCACCCGGCCGTTCTCCAGCACATAGCCGCGATCGGCCAGCTTGAGCGCCTGGTTGGCGTTCTGCTCCACCAGGAAGATGGTCATGCCGTCGCGGCGCAGCTGCTCTATGGTGTCGAAGATCTGCTGGATGACGATGGGGGCCAGCCCCAGCGAGGGTTCATCCAGCAGCAACAGGCGCGGTTTGCTCATCAGGGCCCGGCCGATGGCCAGCATCTGCTGCTCACCGCCGGACATGGTGCCGGCGCGCTGCTCCAGTCGCTCGTGCAGCCGCGGGAACAGGGTGAAAATCTGATCCAGCAGGCCGCGCTGCTCGGCCTTGTCGACGAAGAAGGCCCCCATCAGCAGGTTCTCCTCCACCGTCAGGCGGGCGAAGATGCGGCGCCCCTCCGGCACCACGGCGATGTCCTTGCGCATGATGCGGGCGGTGGAGAGCGAGTCTATCTGCTCCCCCTCGAACCAGATGGAGCCGCTGCTGGGCTTGGGCTCGCCGCACAGGGTCATCAGCAGGGTGGTCTTGCCGGCGCCGTTGGCGCCGATCAGGGTGACGATTTCCCCCTCTTTCACCTCGACGCTGACGTCGTGCAGCGCCTGAATTTTGCCGTAGTGGGTCGATACGTTGCGAAGTTCTAACATCTTTTTGTCCTTACGACTCGCCCAGATAGGCCTTGATCACTGCCGGATTGCTGCGGATTTCATCTGGCTTGCCGTGGGCCAGCGGGGTGCCCTGGTTGACCACGAAGATGCGGTTGGAGATCTCCATCACCAGCTTCATGTCGTGCTCGATCAGCAGCACCGAGACCCCGAACTCGTCCCGCAGGTTGGAGATGAGCTCGTTCAGCTCGTCGGTCTCGTGGGGGTTGAGGCCGGCGGCCGGCTCGTCCAGCATCAGCAGCTCGGGCCGGGTCGCCATGCAGCGGGCTATCTCGAGCCGGCGCTGCTGGCCATAGGCCAGGTTGCCGGCGGCGCGGTTGGCGAGATCCTTGAGCCCCACCTTCTCCAGCCAAAAGGCGGACTGCTCCAGCCCCTCCCGCTCGGCGCGGCGAAAGGCCGGGGTCTTGAACAGCCCGGCCAGAAAACCGGTGTTGAGGTGCCTGTGCTGGGCCACCAGCAGGTTTTCCACCGCCGTCATGTCCTTGAACAGCCGCACGTGCTGAAAGGTGCGCACGATTCCCTTGCGGGCGATGAGGTGACCGGGCAGCCCCTGGATCTCCTCGCCCTTGTAGCGAATGATGCCGCCGCTCGGGCGGTAGAAGCCGGTCAGGCAGTTGAAGATGGTGGTTTTGCCGGCCCCGTTGGGACCTATGATGGAGATCACCTCCCCCTTTTCCACGTCCAGCTTGACCCCGTTGACCGCCAGCAGGCCGCCGAAACGCATCGACAGATCAGAGACTTCCATTAACTTCTGATGAGTACTCATTTTTTCAGCTCCCAGTCCAGGGTGGAGCAAGTCACCGCCAGCAATCCGGCCAGATAGCGCATCGACAGCTCAGAGACGTCCAACAACTTCTGATTGGCACTCATTTCTTCAACTCCAGATGCGGGCGGGTCATCGGCAGCAATCCTTGTGGCCGCCAGATCATCATGAACACCATCAAGAGGCCGAACATCAGCATGCGGTACTCGTTGAACTCGCGCGCCAGCTCCGGCAGCACCGTCATCACGATGGCGGCCAGCACCACCCCGATCTGGGAGCCCATGCCGCCCAGCACCACGATGGCCAGCACGATGGCCGACTCGATGAAGACGAAGGACTCCGGGCTGATGAAGCCCTGGCGCGAGGCGAAGAAGCTGCCGGCAAACCCCGCGAAGCAGGCGCCTATGGTGAAGGCGGTCAGCTTGATGATGGTGGGGTTGAGCCCCAGCGACTTGCAGGCGATCTCGTCTTCCCGCAGCGCCTCCCAGGCGCGGCCAAGCGGCATGCGCAGCAGGCGGTTGATGACGAACAGGGTCGCCACCACCAGCACCAGCGCCATCAGGTAGAGGAAGATCACCTTGTGGTTGGCGTTGTAGGCGATGCCGAAGAATTCGTGGAAGGTCTCGAAGCCGCCATCCTTGACGGTGCGGTTGAACTCCAGCCCCCCCAGGGTCGGTTTGGGAATGCCGGAGATGCCGTTCGGGCCGCCGGTCAGGCTGGTCATGTTGTTGAGCAGGATGCGGATGATCTCGCCAAAGCCCAGGGTGACGATGGCCAGGTAATCCCCCCGCAGCCGCAGCACCGGGAAGCCGAGCAGGAAGCCGAAGGTGGCTGCCATCAGGCCGGCGATGGGCAGGCACTCCCAGAAACTGAGCCCGAAGTAGCTGTTGAGCAGGGCATAGCTGTAGGCGCCGACCGCGTAGAAGCCAACATAGCCGAGATCGAGCAGGCCGGCGAGGCCCACCACCACGTTCAGTCCCAGCCCCAGCATGATGTAAATCAGGGTGAGGGTGGCCAGATCGATGGCGCCGCGAGAGGCCATGAAGGGCCAGCTCACCGCAAACAGCAGCACCAGCACGGCGGTGAGGTTATAGAGCTTGGGGGCCTCTTCGGGGCTTGGCAGCACCAGCTTGGTGAAGCCGACGGAGAAGCCGCTGATGGAGGCCTGGAACAGCCGGCTTATCTGGCCGCGCAGCATCTGGAACCAGAAGACGATGGTGGCGCCCCCCAGCAGCCAGGCCAGCGATACATCGAGGCGGCTCACCACCAGCAGGCGGGAGCCATCGGTCTCCAGCTTGAAGCCGAGCAGCCAGAAGGAGAGCACCAGCAGCACCAGGCTGGCGATGCAGGCATGGATAAATTGACGTTTCATCAGACTTTCTCCACTTCCGGACGGCCGAGAATGCCAGTGATGGTCATGAACAGCAGCACGAGGGCATGCATAGATTGGTTTTTCATACCTTCTCGACCTCCGGACGACCCAGGATGCCGGTGGGCATGAAGAGCAACACGAAGATGAGCAAGGCAAACGCCATCACATCCTTGTACTCGGTGCTGAGATAGCCCGCGGTGAGCGCTTCCACCACGCCGAGCAGCAGGCCGCCCAGTACGGCACCGGGAATGCTGCCGATGCCGCCCAATACCGCAGCGGTGAAGGCCTTCAAGCCCGCCATGAAGCCGAGATAGGGGTTGATGACGCCGTAGTACATGCCGAGCAGCACCCCCGCGACGGCGGCCAGGGCGGCCCCCAGCACGAAGGTGATGGAGATGACCACGTGGGTGTCTATCCCTAACAGGTTGGCCATCTTGATGTCTTCGGAACAGGCACGGCAGGCACGCCCCATGCGGGAGCGGCCGATGAACTGGGTCAGCGCCAGCATGGTGACGAAGGTCACCACGAAGATGATGAGCTGCATGTAGGAGAGGCTGGCCTGGAAGCCATCCTCGCCGCCGAGGGTCCAGCCCCCGGAGATCAGAGTGGGCATGGCGATGTCACGCGAGCCCTGGGCCATCCGCATCATGTTCTGCAGGAAGATCGACATGCCGATGGCGGAGATGAGGGGGATCAGGCGGTTGCCGCCCCGCAGTGGACGATAGGCCACCCGTTCTATGGACCAGCCATAGCTGCCGGTGATGATGATGCTGACCAGGAAGGCGCCCCCCAGCAGCAGCACGGTGCTGTCGATGCCCATCATCATGAGCCCGGCCATCACCATGAAGGCGACATAGGAGCCGATCATGTAGACCTCGCCGTGGGCGAAGTTGATCATGCCGATGATGCCGTAGACCATGGTGTAGCCGATGGCGATCAACGCATAGGTGCTGCCTATGGTCAATCCGTTCAGCAACTGCTGAACCAGATAAAGAAGGTGTTCGGACATACCGCGTTCCCTGTGTACTTGCCCGCAAAGAAAGGAGGGGTGACTCACGTCACCCCGACCGGCAGATTATTTGAGTTGAGTGGAGGTACCGTCGGCGTGCCACTGGAACACACCGAATTCGAAGCCTTTCAGGTCACCGTTCGGTGCCCAGGTCAGGGGGCCCATCACGGTGTCGATCGGTGCGGCCTTGATGGCGGCAGCCACGGCAGCCGGATCATCCTCGCCCGCCTTGGCGATACCGGCCGCCAGGGCCTGCATGGCGGCGTAGGTGGTCCAGACGAACGGACCGGAGGAGTCCTGACCCTTGGCCTTGAACGCTTCCACGATGGGGGCGTTGGCGGGGACCAGATCGTATTTGTTCGGCAGGGTGACCAGCAGGCCTTCGGAAGCCGGGCCGCCGATGGCGGAGATGTCCTTGTTGCCCACGCCTTCCGGACCCATGAACTTGGCCTTCAGACCCTTTTCGCCAGCCTGGCGCAGGATCAGACCCAGCTCGGGGTGGTAGCCGCCGTAGTAGACGAAGTCGACGTTCTCTTTTTGCAGCTTGGCGATCAGGGCGGAGAAGTCCTTGTCGCCGGCGGTGATGCCCTCATAGGCCACGACCTTGACGCCGGCCTTGTCCAGGGCCGCTTTCACGCTGGAGGCGATGCCTTCACCGTACTGTTTCTTGTCGTGGATGACGGCCACGCGCTGGGGTTTGACCTGCTCGATGATGTACTTGGCGGCGGTCGGGCCCTGGTCGCTGTCCAGACCGATGGTGCGCAGGGTCAGCTGGTAACCGCGCTCGGTGATCTTGGGGTTGGTGGAGGCGGGGGTGACCATCAGGACCCCTTCATCTTCATAGATGTCGGAGGCGGGCAGGGTGTTGTCGGAGCAGAGGTGGCCGACCACGAACTTGACGCCGTCGTTGATCACCTTGTTGGCGATGGCCACGGCCTGTTTGGGATCGCAGGCATCGTCATAGATGACGGCTTCGATCTGCTTGCCCTTGATGCCGCCCGCCTTGTTGATCTGCTCGACCGCCATCTTGCCGCCGGTGAACTGCATGTCACCGTACTGGGCGACCGGGCCGGTCAGGGGGCCGGCGATGCCGATCTTGATGGTATCGGCCGCATTGGCCATGGAAACTGATCCAAACAGAGCCAAAGAAACCGCTGCTCTGACTGCCATTTTGCTGAAGTTATGCATTGATTCGTCCCTTAATCAGTGAATTGTTTCATTTTATGCATGTCATTCCGAGCCTGTGTCCCGCCAGCCCGGCGATAGATAAGGTTCTATCATTCCTCGCCGGGCAATAACAAGATGTTAAAGATACTAACCGGAGCAGGCGCAAGAGGGGTTTTGTGAAACTAACGCGCAGTTTATTGTTGTTTATTGGAGTTTAATGTTGCTGCGATGGTGCAACATACAGATAACAAATTGTCATGGTGACAATTTACAGAGTAAAAAACTGACGATATTTCATTCTGCGTCCGCTCTCATTTTGACCAAAATCCGTTTGCGCAAAAAGAAATGACCGCATAGATTAGCCAGCATTGATAATTCACTGGCAGCGCCCGTTAAAATCAAGCCTTTATTCGGGAAATCTGCTACTGTTCCGCCTTTGTTATTCAGGAGACAGAGATGGCAACTATCAAGGATGTCGCCTCGCGCGCAGGCGTATCCATCTCCACCGTCTCACATGTACTCAATCACACCCGTCGGGTCAGCGAAGACGCAACCCAGAAAGTGCTTGAGGCGGTGGCAGAGCTGAACTACGCGCCCAACTCGGTGGCGCGCAGTCTCAAGATCAATTCGACCAAGACCATTGGCATGCTGGTGACCACCAGTGCCAACCCCTTCTTCGCGGAAGTGGTACAGGGGGTGGAAGCCTACTGCTTCGAGCAGGGTTACAGCCTGATCCTGTGCAACACCGAGAACCAGCCGCCACGCCAGCAGCACTATCTGCGCATGCTGATGGAGAAGCGGGTGGACGGTCTGCTGGTGCTGGGGACCGATATCGACACCCAGTTCAGGGACATGCTGCGCATCCACAAAAACGTGCCGCAGGTGGTGCTGGACTGGGGCAACGAGTGCGATTTCGCCAACGTGATCAACGACAACGCCCGCATCGGCGCGCGTCTGGCGGTGCGCCATCTGCTGGAGCAGGGCCACACCAACATCGTCTGCATCACCGGCCATCTCGCCAAGCCGACTACCCAGCAACGGCTGGACGGGGTGCGCGATGCCCTGGCTGAACAGGGGATGACCCTGAAAGAAGAGCAGATCTTCGAAGGGGACTACGAGAGCCAGAGCGGCTTCGATGCCATGCAGCGCATCCTGGCCCTCACCCCTCGCCCGACCGCGGTCTTTGCCTTCGACGATCCCATGGCCATCGGTGCCATCTGCGCCGCCTGGGAGGCCGGGGTCAAGGTGCCGGACGATATCTCCATGATCGGTTATGACGACGTGGAGATGGCGCGCTTCTCCAGCCCGCCGCTCACCACCATCCGCCACCCCAAGGCCGAGCTCGGTCTGCTGGCGGTGCAGCAACTGGTGAGCCGGATCCGCAACAAGGAGCTGGAAGTGGAGTCCATGACGGTGCAGCCCGAGCTCATCGTCCGCCGCTCGGTCAAGTCCCTGCGCTGACGGCGCCACGGGTGCCATGAACACGAAACCCCCTCGCCAGCGAGGGGGTTTCTGTTTTTGGGCCCCTCTCGTGGGCGTCAGGCCTTGAGGCCGAGCCGTCTGGCGAGGCGGTGCAGGTTGCCGCCGTCCAGATCCAGCGCCCGGGCGGTGGCGGCCCAGTTGCCGTCATGGGCGGTCAGGGTCTGCTCGATGAGCTGGCGCTGGAACAGATCGGTGGCGGCGCGAAGGCCCAGGCCGGCAATGGCCGGGGAGGCGGGCTGGCTGACGGTGTCGGCGGGCAGGGATGAGCCCGTCGGCCCCAGGTTGAAGTGGTGGGGTTCCAGGGTCGGCGAGGGGCTGCCCTGTTCGGCCCGCGCCAGCACGGCGGCGCGGTGGATGGCGTGCTCCAGCTCCCGCACGTTGCCGGGCCAGTCGTGGCGCTCGAGCAGTTGCAGCACCTGTGACTGGATACGCAGCTGCTCCAGCCCCAGGCCGAGCCGGCAGCGCTCGCAAAAGTAACCGGCCAGCAGGGGAATGTCGCCCGGGCGCTCCCGCAGTGCAGGGGCGTGGATCGGGAACACGCTCAGCCGGTGGTAGAGGTCGGCCCGAAACTGCCCCTCGACCACCGCCTGTTTCAGATCCCGGTTAGTGGCCGCCAGGATGCGCACATTCACCTTGAGCGGGGTGTCGTCACCGATCCGCTGCAGATCGCCGTATTGCAGCACCCGCAGCAGCTTGGCCTGCAGCGCCAGGGAGAGCTCCCCTATCTCGTCGAGAAACAGGGTGCCCTTGTCCGCGAGCTCGAACTTGCCCGCCCGATTGTGGATGGCGCCGGTGAAGGCCCCCTTCACGTGGCCGAACAGCTCGCTCTCGGCCACGGATTCGGGCAGGGCGGCGCAGTTGAGGTAGACCAGGGGGGCATGGGCGCGGGGCGAGCCGCCATGCACCGCCTTGGCGATCAGCTCCTTGCCGACCCCGGTCTCCCCCAAAATCAGCACGTTCAGCTCGGAGCTTGCCACCACGTCTATCTCGTGGCGCAACCGGGCCATGGCGGGGGAGTGCCCTATCATCTCCGGCTGCTCGGGGCCGGGCCGGGTGCCGGCCAGGGGCTCGCTGCTTTGGCGGGCGAGCCGCTCCAGCAGCAGGGCGTTGTCGAGGGCGGCGGCGGCCAGGGCCCCCACCAGACGCAGTTCCTCGTCGCTGATGCCGTCGAACTGGGTCGGGTTCATGCCGTCTATGGTCAGGGCGCCGATCAGCGCCTGCTCCGAGAAGAGCGGCAGGCCGACACAGGCGTGCACCTTGAAGTCGTCGTGATCCGGCAGCAGGCCGTCATAGGGGTCGGGCAGGGCGCTGTCGGCAGGGAAGCGCACCACATCCCCGGCGCGGGCGATGGCCTCGAGGCGCGGGTGATCCTTGAGGGCGAAGCGGCGCCCCAGCACGTCCTGCATCAGGCCGTCGATGGCGAGCGGGATGAACTGGCCCCCCTCGTAGCGCAGCAGGGCCGAGGCATCCGATTTCAGCAGGCTGCGCACGCTCTGGATCAGGCGGTGGAAGCGGTCCTGATGAGAGATGCCGAGTTGCAGGTCGAGGGCGATGCGCGCCAGGCTGTCGGTCGAGATCACGATAATTGTCCAAATGACAGTATGTTTGTGATTTTGACTATAACGGTGTGGTGTCTTGATGACAACGAGTGATATTAGAAGCCATTAAAAACAACGAGTTACATGTTGGCACGTCCGCTGCAATAGCTGGTTCAGTTGAACATCCACTATTACATTCGAGGAACTGCCTGATGAGCATTCACGTCAAGAACAACATCCACTGGGTCGGCCAACGGGACTGGGAGGTACGCGACTTCCACGGCACCGAGTACAAGACCCACAAGGGCACCAGCTACAACAGCTACCTCATCCGCGAAGGGAAAAACGTGCTGATCGATACCGTCGATCACAAGTTCAGCCGGGAGTTCGTGCAGAACCTGGCGGCCGAGATCGATCTCGCCGCCATCGACTACGTGGTGATCAACCACGCCGAGGAGGATCACGCCGGCGCCCTGACCGAGCTGATGGCCCGTATCCCCGGCACCCCCATCTACTGCACCCACAACGCCATCGACTCCATCACCGGCCATCATCACCACCCGGAGTGGAACTTCCACCCGGTCAAGACCGGTGACAGCCTGGACATCGGCAACGGCAAGCAGCTGGTGTTCATCGAGACCCCCATGCTGCACTGGCCCGACAGCATGATGACCTACATGACCGAGGATGCGGTGCTGTTCTCCAACGACGCCTTCGGCCAGCACTACTGCGACGAGCACCTGTTCAACGACGAGGTGGATCAGAGCGAGCTGATGGAGCAGTGCCAGCGCTACTACGCCAACATCCTCACCCCCTTCAGCCCCCTGGTGACCGCCAAGATCAAGGAAGTGCTCGGCTTCAACCTGCCGGTGAGCATGGTGGCCACCTCCCACGGCATCGTCTGGCGCGAGGACCCCACCCAGATCATCCTGAAATACCTGGAGTGGGCCGACCACTATCAGGAAGACCGCATCACCCTCTTCTACGACTCCATGTCCAACAACACCCGCATGATGGCCGACGCCATCGCCCAGGGCATCCACGAGGTGGACCCCGGCGTGGCGGTGAAGATCTACAACGTGGCCCGCCACGACAAGAACGAGATCCTGACCCAGGTGTTCCGCTCCAAGGGGATACTGGTGGGCTCCTCCACCATGAACAACGTCATGATGCCCAAGGTGGCGGGCATGCTCGAAGAGATCACCGGCCTGCGTTTTCGCAACAAGCGCGCCTCGGCCTTCGGCAGTTACGGCTGGACCGGTGGCGCGGTGGACCGGATCCAGACCCGATTGATGGACGCAGGCTTTGACATCAGCATCTCTCTCAAGGCCAAGTGGCGGCCGGATGGCTCGGCGCTGGCCGAATGC
Source organism: Aeromonas sp. QDB17 (assembly GCF_027705305.1). Classification (NCBI taxonomy): domain Bacteria; kingdom Pseudomonadati; phylum Pseudomonadota; class Gammaproteobacteria; order Aeromonadales; family Aeromonadaceae; genus Aeromonas; species Aeromonas sp. QDB17. The sequence goes on along the minus strand of NZ_JAPDBP010000023.1, from coordinate 33,643 downwards.
CGCGAGCATGGTCGCCAGCTCGCCCGTCAGTGGGCGTTGCACCCGCTGGACGCACCCCGCCCGATCACCACAACCCAGACAACCGTGACGCCCGTCCCCGCGATGCCTGCTGTTGAGCCGCAAGCCGCAGCGGCCGCCGCCGAATGGGATGACGACCAGGCCATGCTCTGCACGGTCTGCCAGTGGGTCTATGACCCGGCCCAGGGCGAGCCGGATCAGCTGGTGGCGCCGGGCACCCCCTGGGCCCAGGTGCCGGACAGTTTCCTCTGCCCCGGCTGCGGCATCGGCAAGGAGGTATTTGAACCCTGCGCCGTGGAGGCCTGTGTATGAGCGCAGCAACGCAGAGTGACGCCGGCATCAGCCGGGAGATAGTGGTGATCGGCAGCGGCTTCGCTGCCCAGCAACTGGTCAAGAGCCTGCGCAAGCTTAACGCCGAGCAGCCCATCCGCCTCATCACCGCCGACAGCGGCGATGAGTACAACAAGCCCGACTTGAGCCACGTGGTGAGTCGGGGCTGCCCTGCCGCAGCCATGACCCGTCAGAGCGGCAGCGATTTTGCCGAGCAGCAGCGCATCGCGCTGCTGCCCCACTGCCCGGTGCATGGCATCGACCCTGCCCGGCGGTTGGTGCTGACCGAGCAGGGGGAATTCCCCTACGGCAAGCTGGTGCTGGCCACCGGGGCGAGCGCGGTGCGCCCCGATCTGCCGGGCAGCGAACACCTGGTCACCCTCAACAGCCAGCAGGAGTACGCCGCCATCGAGGCGCAACTGCGCCAGGCCCGCCGCATCCTGGTGCTGGGGGCGGGGCTCATCGGCTGCGAGCTGGCGATGGACATGGCGAGCGCAGGAAAAGAGGTGACGCTGGTGGATCTGGCCGACAGCCCCTTAAGCGCCCTGCTGCCCGCCGCCCTGACCGAGCCGCTGCAACAGGCCCTGCGCAGCCAGGGGGTCAGCCTGCAGTTCGGGACGGGTCTCGCCAGGATAGATGCCCAGCCGGGGGATGGCTGGCGCGTCACCCTGACCGATGGGCGCATCAGCGAGCAGGATCTGGTGATCGCCGCGATCGGCCTGCGGCCGAATCTGGCCCTGGCCCGTGGGGCCGGGCTGGCAGTGGAGCGCGGCATCCTGGTCGATGATCGGCTGCAGACCAGCGATCCCCACATCTTCGCCCTGGGGGATTGCGTGCAGTGGCAAGGTCAGCTGCTCCCCTTCCTGCAACCCATCGTGCTGGGGGCCAATGCGCTGGCGCGCACCCTGCTCGGCACACCGACCCCGCTGGCCCTGCCGCCCATGCTGGTGAAGGTGAAGACGCCGCGCTACCCGCTGCAACTGGCGGGTCGTACCCGGGGTGAAGATCTCGCCTGGCAGTGCCGCTGGAACAGCCACGGCATGGTGGCCGAGGCGCACGGCGAAGATGGCAAGCTGTGCGGCTTCGTGGTGGGGGGCGACCAGATGAGCGCCGCCTTCCCGCTGCTGCGTCAGCTGCCCCGTTGAACCATTAATAGCCGAAGGCCGGGCTGACCCGGCCACTCGAGGAGAACCGATATGGCCATGCAACTGATCCCGTCTCACTGGGTGGTACGCCGTTCCACCCCCTTTTTCACCCGCCAGAACGTGCCCCAGGCCCTGCTCACCCACCACAACACCGCGGCCGGGGTGTTCGGCCAGCTCTGCGTGATGGAGGGAACCGTCACCTATCACGGCTTTGCCGACGAACATGCCGAGGAGCCCGAGGTGAGCCTGGTGATCCGGGCCGGGGAGTTTGCCACCAGCCCGCCCCAGTACTGGCACAGGGTTGAGCTGTCGGAGGATGCCCGCTTCAACATCCACTTCTGGGCCGAGCAGGCCGAATCCGACCAGCCGCTGTTCCACAGCCGCAAATAACGGGGTTTAAGGCTGAGGGGGCGGAGCGGGCAAATGCCCCCTCTGCCCATGCAGATCAAAATCATCAACTCAGATGTTGGTTATCCTGCCCCCTCGATTCGGATGAGCACTGTGAGGGAAGCATGAGCCTGTTGGAAGCCCTGACCATGACCTCGGGTCTGGTCTATCTGGTTCTGTTGTTGTGGCAGGGCCGCAGCGGTTGGGGCTGGACGCTCTCTCTGCTGTTGGCCGCCGCGCTCTGGCTGCTGGTGGCGGATTCGGTACTCTGGCTCGCACTGGGGCTGGTGGCCACGACCCTGGCGCTCTGGCTGCGCTATCGCCCCCTACTCATGCTGGCCCACATAGACAGTCAACGTCTCAGAACGGCCACCAGGCAGCTATTGCTGCTGTGTTGGGTGTTGGTGGCGGTTCAATATGTTGTTCATATCGGACAGTTGGGGCTGGGGATGACCCCCTGGCTGGTGCGCCCCGACGTGGTGGACGGTTTCCTGCCCATCGCAGGTGGTCTCGGGCTGCGGGCCTGGCTCGGGCAGGGGCTGACGGACCCCCACCACCCGGCGGCCACCGTCACCGTGCTGGTGCTCTCCCTGTCGGCCCTGCTGCTGGGTCGGGCGTTTTGTGCCTGGTTCTGCCCGCTCGGGCTGGTGGGGGAGTGGCTGCACGGCCTGCGCTCGCGCCTGTTGCCGGGGGAGTGGACCCCGCCGCGCTGGCTCGATGCCGTGTTGCGCGGCCAGAAGTTTCTGGTGCTCGGCTTTCTGCTCTTCATCATATTGCTGGCGGTACCCGCCGCCGCCCTGTCCGGCTACCTCGCCAGCCCCTACCATCAGGCGGCGGACATGAAGATGGGGGCCTTCTTCTTCAACCTGACCCTGATCTCGGGCCTGTGCCTTGGCTGGGTGTTGTTGCTCACCGCCACCTTCCGGCAAGGGTTCTGCCGCTACCTCTGCCCCTATGGCGCCTGGTTCGCCCTGCTCGGCCTGCTGACCCCGCTGCGCATTCGCCGTGACCCGGCCCGCTGCCTGCGAAGCACGGGCCACGACTGCGACAAGTGCAGCCGGGCCTGCCCCTCGCGCATCCAGGTACACCAGCTCATCGCGGTGCAGAGCCTCGAGTGCACCAGCTGCCAGAGCTGCGTGGCCGCCTGCCCCAAGCGGGCCGATGCCCTGCATCTTGGCACGCAAGGGCAGCGACTCGCCCCCCGCCAACTGCTGGGGCTGCTCTGTCTGTTGCTGCTGGTGTTGCCGCTGCTCGCTTACGGCTTGCTGGATCTCTGGGTCAGCCAGACACCGATCCCTGACCGCTACGAGTTGTTGCAGCGGCTGCCCTGGCTGAGCCACTGAGGGGGGAAAGGGCAAAAGGTGGATGATGGGGGGATCTTTCGGATTGGCGATAATAAGCTGTATAAAAATCCCCCGCCAAATTGTTAGCGCCATCCCACTTTGCTCATATTGCAATTGATCATATAGCGCTCCCCACCATAATGGGTGCTGTTATTTGGCGTTGTTAATATCAATTGGATGAGCAACAACATGAATATCAAGGTCAGCTATCCCAAGTGGTTTACCCTGGACCATAAGATCGCGTTCTTCTTCCCGCTGTAATTCCCCGCGGCGGCGCGGCATGCCTGCCATGCCACGAGCCCGCCTCCATTCCTGAACTGAAATAGCTGCACCCGTCTTCGCCTGTTTATTCTGGCGAGGCGATGTCGTGCACCCATTTCCCAATATTTCCCACCTGCCGGACATTCTATTTTCGGCGGGGGGAGAGACTCATTTTGAATATTTAAATCTGGGGTGTTTATATTATGGAAAACTTCAAGCATCTGCCCGAACCCTTCCGTATTCGTGTCATCGAGCCGGTCAAGCGCACCACCCGTGCCTATCGGGAAGAGGCCATTGTCCGGGCGGGCATGAACCCCTTCCTGCTGGACAGCGAAGACGTCTTCATCGACCTGCTGACCGACAGCGGCACCGGCGCCATCACTCAGGACATGCAGGCCGCCATGCTGCGCGGTGACGAGGCCTACAGCGGCAGCCGCAGCTACTATGCCCTGCAACAGGCGGTGCAGGAGATCTTCGGCTACTCCCTGACCATCCCCACTCATCAGGGGCGCGGCGCCGAGCAGATTTACATCCCCGTGCTCATCAAGAAGCGGGAGCAGGAGAAGGGGCTGGATCGCAAGAAGATGGTGGCCCTCTCCAACTACTTCTTCGACACCACCCAGGGCCACACCCAGATCAACTGCTGCGTGGCGAAGAACGTCTACACCAGGGAGGCGTTCGATACCTCGGTCACCGCCGACTTCAAAGGCAACTTCGATCTGGTGAAGCTGGAAGAGGCCATCCTGGAGGCGGGCCCCGCCAACGTGCCCTACATCGTCAGCACCATCACCTGCAACTCCGCCGGGGGGCAGCCGGTCTCCATTGCCAACCTGAAGGCGGTGTACGAGATCGCCAGAAAGTACGACATCCCCGTCATCATGGACTCCGCCCGCTTCGCCGAGAACGCCTACTTCATCCAGCAGCGGGAGCCCGGCTACGCGAACTGGACCATCGAGGAGATCACCAGGGAGTCCTACAAGTACGCGGACGGCCTCGCCATGTCGGCGAAGAAGGATGCCATGGTGCAGATGGGGGGGCTGCTGTGCTTCAAGGATGACAGCATGCTGGACGTCTACACCGAGTGCCGCACCCTGTGCGTGGTGCAGGAGGGCTTCCCGACCTATGGCGGCCTGGAAGGGGGCGCCATGGAGCGCCTGGCGGTGGGCCTGCGGGACGGCATGCGCCAGGACTGGCTGGCCTATCGCATTGGCCAGGTGCAGTACCTGGTGGACGGGCTGGAGGCCATCGGCGTGGTGTGCCAGCAGGCGGGGGGCCATGCGGCCTTCGTGGATGCGGGCAAGTTGCTGCCCCACATCCCGGCGGATCAGTTCCCGGCCCACGCCCTGGCCTGCGAGCTCTACAAGGTCGCCGGCATCCGGGCGGTGGAGATAGGTTCCCTGCTGCTGGGGCGCGACCCCGCCACCGGCAAGCAGCACCCCTGCCCGGCGGAGCTGCTGCGCCTGACCATCCCCCGTGCCACCTATACCCAGACCCACATGGACTTTGTCATCGAGGCCTTCGGCGAGGTGAAGAAGAACGCCCACCGGGTGAAGGGGCTGGACTTCATTTACGAGCCGGCCGTGCTGCGTCACTTCACCGCCAGACTGAAAGAGGTCGAGCATAACGACCCGTCAGCCGGCAAGACGCAGAAAAAATTGATAGAAGCATAACGAGTCAGGGGCACAGATTTTTCTGTGCCCTTTTTTTCACTGCTCTGTGAAAGATTTGGAGTGACACACATGACATCAACACCGTCCGTCATCGGAGGGGCCTGCATCATTGCCAGCGTCTGTGTCGGTGCCGGCATGCTGGGGCTGCCGAGCGCGGGAGCCGGGGCCTGGACCAGCTGGTCAACCCTCGCCATCATTCTCACCATGGTCATCATGACGGTTTCAGGCTGGATGCTGCTGGAAGCCCTGAAACCCTACGCATTGACCGCCTCCTTCAACTCGGTGACCAAGGATCTGCTCGGTCACAGGATCAATCTCTTCAACAACCTCACCGTCTATTTCGTGGGCGGCATTTTGCTCTATGCCTACATCACCTCGTCGGGTCTCATCCTGGGCGGCCTGCTGGGCATCAATAGCCAGCTGGCCTCGGTGTTGTTCGTTCTGGTGTTCTCCTGGTTCGTCTGGCATTCGACCCGGGCGGTTGACAGGATTTCGGTCGTCCTGATCGTCTTCATGGTGCTGAGTTTCGTGTTCGGGGTCTCCGGGCTTGCCAGCAAGATTGACACTGCCATGCTGTTCAGCACAGTCGCCGAGGAGCTGAAGCAGGCCCCCTATGCCCTGGCCATGCTGCCGGTGGCGCTCACCTCCTTCGGCTACCACCATTCGGTGGCCTCGATGCGCGCCTACTACGGCGAGGAGCAGAAGGCGAAGCAGGCGATCCTGGGGGGCACCCTGATCGCGCTGGCGCTCTACCTGCTGTGGCTGCTCAGCATCTTCGGCAATCTGCCCCGCAGCGCCTTCGGCCCCGTCATCGCCAAGGGGGGCGACGTGGATGTGCTGCTGGGGGCGCTGGCCTCGGTGATAGAGTCCAGGCAGGTCTCCCAGGCCATCAACCTCTTCTCCATGGCGGCCATCCTCTCCTCCTTCATCGGGGTGGGGCTCGGGGTGTTCGACTATCTGGCGGATCTGTTCCGGTTCGACAACAGCCGCCGGGGGCGGGCCAAATCCTGGGCGGTGACCTTCCTGCCCCCCCTGGCGCTCTCCCTGATGTTCCCGTTCGGCTTCGTGGTGGCCATCGGCTATGCCGGGGCCGCGGCGACCGTCTGGGCCTGCATCATCCCGGCCCTGCTGGCGAAGAAGTCCCGGGAGCTGGCCCCGGACGAGGCGAGGTTCAAGGCCCCCGGCGGCCAGCCCATGGTGGTGGCCGTCATCGTCTTCGGGGTGCTTACCGCCATCTTCCACCTGATGGCCATGGCGGGTCTGCTGCCCGTCTACACCGGTTGACCCTGGTGTGCTGAACCTGGCCCCATCCCGAACATATTCCACGGATGGGGCGCAGGATCCGGCCCGTTTCTCCCCATTTTCCCTCCAGATTTGATACCCGAAGGCATGCAGGGTAAAGTCCCCCGGCGCCAGCAGTGGCGAACGCAGGAGAAGCACGGCGGTGTGCCGTGACCAGTCGACAATCCGTTTGGGGGAGTAATGGAACAGAAACCATCGTTGGTGGGCGGGGCATGCATCATTGCCGGCGTCTGTGTAGGGGCCGGCATGCTGGGGCTGCCGAGTGCGGGGGCGGGCGCCTGGACCCTCTGGTCCATGCTCGCGGTGGCACTGACCATGGTGGTGATGACGGTCTCCGGCTGGATGCTGCTGGAGTCCTATCGAGGCTATCCCCTGCGCGTCTCCTTCGATACCGTGACCCGGGATCTGCTGGGGGAGAAGGTCAACGCCCTCAACAATCTCAGCGTCTACTTCGTCGGCGGCATCCTGCTCTATGCCTACATCACCTCGGCCGGTCTCATCATCGACGGCATGACGGGGATGGGCAGCCAGTGGGCGTCCGTGCTCTTTACCCTGGCCTTCTCCCTGCTGGTGTGGCACTCCACCCGGGCGGTGGACCGCATCTCGGTGCTGCTGGTGATCCTGATGGGGCTGAGCTTTGCCTTCGGCATCTCGGGCCTGTCGATGAACGTGCACCTCGATCTGCTGCTCGACCGGGTGGGCAGCGAAGTGAGCTACGCCCCCTATGCCCTGGTGATGCTGCCGGTGGCGCTCACCTCGTTCGGTTACCACCATTCGGTCTCCTCCATGCGCGCCTACTACGGTGAAGAGCGTCGCGCCAGCCGCGCCATTCTGGGGGGCACCCTGATCGCGCTCGCGTTTTACCTCATCTGGCTGGTGAGCGTCTTTGGCAACCTGCCCCGCAGCGAGTTCGGCCCGGTGATCGCGGAGGGGGGCAACGTGGATGCCCTGCTCAAGGCTCTCGGTTCGGTGATCGAGTCCAAGGCGGTGGCCAGCGCCCTCAACGCCTTCTCCATGGCGGCCATCCTCTCCTCCTTCATCGGGGTGGGGCTCGGGGTGTTCGACTACCTGGCGGATCTGTTCAAGTTCGACAACAGCCGGGGTGGCCGTGCCAAGTCCTGGGCGGTGACCTTCCTGCCGCCCCTGGTGCTCTCCTTGCTGTTCCCGTTCGGCTTCCTGGTGGCCATCGGCTATGCGGGGGCCGTAGCGACCCTGTGGACCTGCATCATCCCGCCCCTGCTGGCCTGGAAGGTACGGGCGGCCCGGCGCGAAGAAGGTGGCGAGGGCTTCCGCGCCCCCGGCGGCCTCTTCATGATCGTCCTGGTGATCCTGTTCGGCGTGCTGACCGCCGCCTTCCACCTGCTCAACATGGTGGACCTGCTGCCCGCCTACAAGGGCTGAGCCGTTACCCGGGTCGCAGTGCCAGCACACAATGACAAAGAAGGAGCCTCATGGGCTCCTTCTTACTTGTCACACAGGCAATATTGGCGTCGGTTACTGAATGCCGACCGACAGGGAGTGGGGGACCTTGGCGCCTTTACGGGCGGTGGCGCGCATCTGGTAGACCTGGATCAGGTACTTGCCCGACTTGGGCAGGGTGCCTTGCCATTTTGTGTCCACGTTGCCGCCGCCCAGAGCCTCGGCCTGACCCGGGATGGCGCCCGGCGCGAAGACGTTGAAGTTGGCATTGGTGCTGCCGGTGATGGCGACAGTCATGGTCTGGCCTTCTTTGGCGCCCAGGGTGTAGTTGATGGTGTCATAACCGGAGAAGGTGCCGTCAACCTTGGTGCTGTGCGCGCCTTTGGCGAAGTGCACCGGCACCGTGGTCACCTTGTCTGCCGCCTGAACCGAGGCCGCCATCATCATGGCCAGCAAGGCGGCCGTTACTGCTTTTTTCATTATCTATTGCTCCTGTGATCGGGCCCTGGCACGGGCCTCGAGGGGAAGATATGCCTGAACGATGACGCGACTCCATCGAAATGATGGGGCGGTCGGAGTGGGGGATGTTGCAAGATTTGGGGTATGCACAGACGGACATGGTGCCTTTTGGCCGCAAGCCAGATGAACACAAGGTCGATGGGGTTTTATATGGCGAGTATCCCTGATACAGGGGGCGTTTTTGTCAACGTGGTGTTGACGAACAGGGTGCCCGCTGCGGCCATGACTCTGCGACAGAATTGATCGCCCCGGGTCTCCTGCATGGTCAGGGCGCGGGAGGGCGTGCGGAAAAAGAGGACGTCATGGCTGGCTGGAGCCCTCAGCCGCCATGGCCTGCTGCTCATAGCGCGCCACCGTGCCGTCCTGCTTCATTTGCCGGATCACGCTGGCAAGGGGGGCCAGCAGATCCTGATGCCGTTCGTGCAGGTAGACGTAAGAATCGGCCAGCTCCATCACCCCGGCGGAGTAGATGCCGGCATAGCCCGGGTCCTGGCGCGTCAGGGCGGCCAGGGCCTGGCTGGCAATCAGGGTCTGCTCCACATAGAGGTCACTGCGCCCCTTGAGCAGCTTGCCCATCCCCTGCTCGGCGGTGGTGATGGCAAAGAGCCGGTTCGGTGCCACCACCTTGCCCAGCATCATCTCCGGCAGCTTGGCGCCACGGCGAAACTCGACCCGATAACCGGTGCCCAGCAGGCTGTGCCACCCCTGCAGCTGGATCCCGGGCTGGTGGGCATAGGCCTGATAGGAGACGGCGAAATGGGGCTCGGGCACGCGCTGGAGGGTGCGGGTCTGCTGCTGGTAGCTGGCGGCGCGGTGGATCTCGCCATCGACCTGTCCCTGCTCTGCCAGCAGGGGGGCCCGTCCCCCGGGGTAGCCCTGGTACTGGAAGTCATAGCCCAGGCGGGCGAACGCGTCCCGATAGATGAGATCGAGCCAGCGACCATAGGGGGACTCCCTGGTTTCAAGGGAGCTCACCAGTGTGATGTTGCCCCTGCCTTGCGCCCCCCATACCTGGAAGGCCAGCAGCAAGAGCAGTGAAAGAGCGAAGAAGCGGTATCCTGAAACCTGCGCCATGGTGTCCCTGTCAGAGCGGTGGTTGCAAAGGGTGACAGTCCTATCCTAGCCCAGGGGGTTGCCCGGTCCAGCGCTTTCTGCCGTCCGCCCGTGGATACCCTCCGGGCCGCCTTGCCCGAATGAACGACAACAAAGGGAGATAACCAGCGCCGCTCACAGGCTGGCGAAATCCACCTCGGGCAGGGTTTCGAAGCCGGAGCGGGCAAACAGATAGCCCTGCATCAGGCTGACGCCCATCTCCCGCAGGCAGGCCATCTCGTCGCGGGTCTCGACCCCTTCCGCCAGCGGGGTGATCTGCAACTCCGTAAACAGCGCCAGACAGTGGCGAACGATGGCCTGACGGATCGGGTCCTGGTCGATGCCGCGCAGCAGGTGCATATCGAGTTTGATGATGTCGGGGCGAAAATCGGCCAGCAGACTCAGGCCCGAGTAACCGGCGCCAAAGTCGTCGATCGCCGTCTTGAAGCCCAGGGCCTGATAGTGATCGACGATGCCGCGAATATGGCGGTTGTCCTGCACCTGTTCCACCTCGGTGAACTCGAACATGATCTGCTCGATGGGGAAGAGGTGCTCGCGGGCCGCCTGCAACGTGGTGCGAATGCAGCGCTCCGGGCGATAGACCGCATTGGGCAGGAAGTTGATGCTCAGCATGCCCCGCATGTCGAGGCGGGCGGCCAGCGCGATGGCCTTGATGCGGCACAGCTGATCGAAGCGGTAGCGGTTGTCGTCGTTGACCCGGGCAATCACGCTCTGCGCCGGTTCGTTGTTGATCCCCCGCACCAGCGCCTCATAGCCGAATATGGTGCGCTGGCTGCAATCGACGATGGGCTGGAAGGCCATGGTGAAATCGAAGTCGAGATCCACCTGCTCCTGACACAGCTGGCAGATGGCGGGGGACGGGGCGGCAGGTATATCCATGACTTTCCTCTTGGGCGTGGCGGCGCTGGGCACTGTCTCAAATGATAACAGCTCATTACCCCCCTGTAGGTTCGATTAGCAAAGCGTAATCAGACGATCGAGAGGCTTTGATTACGGTTGTTGCCGTGCAACATAGGCGGCCAGCCGGAGGGAGGAAATTCGGCTGGCCGTTATGGCGGGAGAATCTATTTACGCGAACGTCCGATTACGCATGGCGGCTAATCGAACCTACGAGTTGCCCCCTTCTCCCCTTGCGGGAGAAGGGTTGGGGATGAGGGGCGTTATGCCAACCCAAGGTCAATGTTGGGTTTCTCGATGTTCGGCACCGACCGGCATGCTCCGCAAGCCACCGCCTTCTGTAGGTTCGATTAGCGCAGCGTAATCGGACGATTGAGTGGCCTTGGTTGCGGTTGTTGTCGTGCAGCGGGGCGGCCAGCCGGAGGGAGGAAATTCGGCTGGCGGTTATGGCGGGAGAGTCAATTTACGCGAACGTCCGATTACGCCTGACGGCTAATCGAACCTACGGGCTGACATAAAGTCATAATAGTATTACTTTGTTTGCACGCCCGAGAAAAGAGTAAGTAACAACGTGATATATTCATTGCGAAAAGAATAATTGATGGTTATGTGACCCATTTAACAGAGATATTCAATGAGGAATGGTATGAGTGTTTTTTCAAGTGAACATGAAATGCAGGAGTGGTTAGAAAATAAGTTCACTACGATTTATGGGCTATCTGAATTAATAGCTAATATCGAATCTATAGAACTTTATGTACCTAAAAACTCATCCGAAGAAAAGATAAAACAAACATTTTTATATTGCATCGAATCTCTTAACATGAATGAGTTATTAACAAAAAATGAAAATATATCTTTAGAAAAAGGAGACTCTCTTAACCCTGATATGTTTGCTTTTTCCCCGGAAACAGAGTCTATTGTTATTATTGAGTTAAAAAACCAGAAAGGGGCGACTAGAGAGGCCGGCACCGAATTATCTGCTTATGCGGGTGAAATTAAAAGCGCGCTATCCTATCTTTCTGATGGAGAAATAATTAATGTAATAATCTCCCCTGTTTGGCCAACTCTCCTAAAGCATCACTTATATAACAATATATTCTGGCAAGGTAAAAAAACTATTTGTTTGGAACCATGCATTACAGATGGTGAAATAAAGCTTAAAATCATAGATATACCAGTACTTGTCCAAGCGGACATTCCAAGTAAAGTTAGTGAGGAACATTTAGGGGGATACCATATTTGCCTTTACGATGATGCAATGTATCAGATGCCTTCCCCAGAAAGTAAATTACATCAGAAATTACAATTGATAAAATCTAGTATCTCAGCTATAGCAACAAAAGGTGAGAAAATGAATACACATGGTTTTGCTTTTTTAACGGGGGGAGGCCAACTTTCACCATATTTTATTACTGTTGTGAATGTAGCACCATTCAAGTCGATAGAAAGAATTTTGCATTCGAATGAAATTAATAGCTATGCCGAGCTTCCTCTAATTGAAAGGAAAATACTAGATACATATCTTGAATACATCCCTGAAGGTCATGGGGCCAGCCTAAATGCATTATTCGATACTGCCAATTTAATGTTGGGAGGTGTATGTTCGCCAGCTCCTGAAGCATTTACTTCTTGGGGTAACTTAAAATCTCACATATTGGATGATTATGAGCCAATGTACTTTGATTCATGGGGTGTATTTAAAGATTTAGCCATTGATAAACTATGTGAAAAATATAGAAATGGCGACCACAATATGAGTTTAAATAGTGTTGATTTAGGGTTGGAAGTACTGAGTGATATTATTGATGAAAACTATAATTATATTGATCCATGTTATCTGGGAAGCGATTTCTTCCCTATAGGTCACCCTCGTTATGAAGAGAAATTAGATGATTAAAATGTCTAATAGCTATCAATACAAGCAGTGAATTGGCACATCTATTATCGTACTTATCATGTGGTTTTTTGATAGGTAGTACATCTATGTGATCTCAGTAAGAACAAAAACGGCGCCTCGCGGCGCCGTTTTTAATCTCAATCAACCCAACCAGAATCACTGCAGCAGGGAGATATCCGCGACTTGCAGGAACAGGTTGCGCAGGTTGTTCAGCAGCGCCAGACGGTTGGCCTTGAGGGCCTCGTCGTCGGCCATCACCATCACCTCGTTGAAGAAGGTGTCGACCGGCTCGCGCAGGGCGGCCAGACGGGTGAGGGCAGCCTGATAGTCACCGGCAGCGAACAGCGGGGCCAGTTCGGCTTGCAGTTCAGCAACCTGGGTGGCCAGCGCCTTTTCGGCGGCATCGACCAGCAGTTCCGGTTTGACGGCAGTCAGCAGTTCGCCTTCGACCTTGGCCAGAATGTTGCTCACGCGCTTGTTGGCGGCAGCCAGTGCCAGTGCGGCATCCAGAGTGCGGAAGTGGCTGACGGCCTTGACGCGACGATCGAAGTCGAGCGGACGGGTCGGGCGGCGGGCCAGTACGGCCAGCACCACGTCGGCACCGATGCCTTCGTCCTGATAGGCAGCGCGGAAGCGACCCAGCATAAAGTCGACCACGTCGGTGACGACGGTTTTGTTGGTCAGCTTGTCGCCGTAGACGCGTACCGCTTCTTCAACCAGTTCAACCAGATCCAGATCCAGCTGCTTCTCGGTCATGATGCGCAGGGCACCGATGGCGGCGCGACGCAGGGCAAACGGGTCCTTGTCACCCTTGGGCAGCATGCCGATGCCGAAGATACCGGCCAGGGTGTCGAACTTGTCGGCCAGCGCGACGGCGCAGGCAACCAGACCGGACGGCAGGGCATCACCGGCAAAGCGCGGCATGTACTGCTCGTTGAGGGCCACGGCGACTGCTTCGTCTTCGCCATCGTGACGGGCGTAGTGCATCCCCATGACACCCTGGGTGTCGGTGAACTCGCCGACCATGTTGGTCATCAGGTCACACTTGGAGAGCAGACCGGCACGCTTGGCCTGAGCCACGTCGGCGCCGATACGCTCGGCGATAAAGCCGGCGACGGTCTCGATGCGCTCGACCTTGGCCTTGACGGTACCCAGCTGTTGCTGGAACAGCACGGTTTCAAGGCGCGGCAGGCGGGAGGCCAGGGTCTGCTTGAGGTCGGTCTTGAAGAAGAACTCGGCGTCTGAGAGACGGGGGCGAACCACCTTCTCGTTGCCGCTGATGATCTGGCTCGGATCTTTGGACTCGATGTTGGTGACGAAGATGAACTTCGGCAGCAGCTTGCCGTTCTTGTCGTAGACCGGGAAGTACTTCTGGTCACCCTTCATGGTGTGAACCAGCGCTTCAGCCGGCACGGCCAGGAACTTCTCTTCGAAGTTGGCGGTCAGCACTACCGGCCATTCGACCAGTGCGGTCACTTCTTCCAGCAGGGCATCGTCCAGATCGGCTACGCCACCGAAGGCGGCAGCGGCCGCTTCGACGTCAGCCTTGATCTTGGCCTTGCGCGCCATAAAGTCGGCAATCACCATGCCGCGCTCCTGCAGGATCTGCGGGTACTGGCTGGCGTTGTCGATGGTGAATTCGCTCTCGCCCATAAAGCGGTGACCGCGGATGGTGCGGGCAGAGTCGATACCCAGAATGTGAGCGGGAACCAGCTCGCCATCCAGCAGCAGGGTCACGGTGAAGACCGGACGCACGAACTGGATGGTCTTGTCGCCCCAGCGCATCATTTTCGGGATCGGCAGCTTGGCCAGTGCGGAGGCGACCAGTTCGCCCAGCAGATCGACGGCCGGACGGCCTTCGACCTTGGCGGTGTGAACCAGCCACTCGCCCTTGTCGGTGACCAGACGCTCGGCCTGCTCAACGGTGATGCCGTTGCCACGGGCCCAGCCTTCGGCAGCCTTGGTCGGCTTGCCTTCGGCATCGAACGCCTGAGACACGGCCGGGCCGCGCTTCTCGACGCTCTTGCTAGGCTGTTCGCCAGCCAGCTCGCTTACCTTCAGCGCCAGACGGCGCGGTGAAGCAAACCACTCGACGTCGCCGAAGGCCAGATCGGCCTTGGTCAGTTCGGCTTTGAAGTTGTCGGCAAAGGCTTCGGCCAGGGAGCGCAGGGCTTTGGGCGGCAGCTCAGCAGTACCGATCTCTACCAGAAATGTATGTTGTGCCATGTCCGTTCCTTAACCTTGCTTGTTCTCTGTGCGCTGACACATGGGGAAACCCAGCGCTTCGCGGGAGGCGTAGTATGCCTCTGCCACGGCCTTGGTCAGGGTGCGAATGCGCAGGATGTAGCGCTGACGCTCGGTGACCGAGATGGCCTTGCGGGCATCCAGCAGGTTGAAGGAGTGAGCGGCTTTGAGGATGCGCTCGTAGGCAGGCAGCGGCAGCGGTTTTTCCAGTGCCAGCAGATTCTGGGCTTCCTTCTCGTACTGCTCGAAGCAGTGGAACAGGAACTCCACGTCGGCGTGTTCGAAGTTGTAGGTGGATTGCTCCACTTCGTTCTGGTGGAACACGTCGCCGTAGGTGGTCTTGCCCAGCGGGCCGTCAGACCAGACCAGATCGTAGACGCTGTCGACGCCCTGGATGTACATGGCCAGACGCTCGAGACCGTAGGTGATCTCGCCGGTGACCGGCTTGCACTCGAGGCCGCCAACCTGCTGGAAGTAGGTGAACTGGGTCACTTCCATGCCGTTCAGCCACACTTCCCAACCCAGACCCCAGGCACCCAGCGTCGGGTTTTCCCAGTTGTCTTCCACGAAACGGATGTCGTGGATCTCGGGATCCATTCCCAGCTCTTTCAGGGAGCCCAGATAGAGTTCCTGAATGTTGTCGGGGGAGGGCTTGATGATCACCTGGAACTGGTAGTAGTGCTGCAGGCGGTTCGGGTTCTCACCGTAGCGGCCGTCAGTCGGACGGCGGGACGGTTGTACGTAGGCGCAGGCGATGGGCTCCGGGCCCAGAGCGCGCAGGCAGGTCATGGGGTGGGAGGTACCGGCACCCACTTCCATATCCAGCGGCTGAATGATGGTACAGCCCTGGCGGGACCAATAGTCCTGCAACTGCAGGATCAGGCCCTGAAAGGTTTTGACATCGAATTTTTGCATAGTGTTTTTCGCGCGAAATGAAATCAGAGCAAGATTTGCTGAATGTGAACCGAGGGAGTATACCGTCTGGCATGGTCGGATAATAGGCGAAATTACAGGGGATTAGTGGGGCTATGTTGCCGCTTGCCCTATGATGTCGCCGACGCAAGCGGCCTGCCGATGGCCGATGAAAAACAGGGGAGAGGAAATGGAACTGCGCTGCGCCTGGGTGACCAGAGACCCGGAATACATCGAATACCATGACAAGCAGTGGGGCAGGCCGGTGTATGACGGCCGCGAGTTGTTTGCCAAGCTCTGCCTCGATGGCCAACAGGCGGGGCTGTCGTGGATCACCATCTTGAAGCGCACCGAGAGCTACCATCGCGCCTATGCGGATTTTGATCCGGTGCGCATCGTGCAGTTCGACGACCAGGACGTGGCGCGGCTGATGCAGGATACCGGCATCATCCGCAACCGGCTCAAGGTGCAGTCGATCATCAAAAACGCCCGCGCCTATCTGGCGCTGGAGGCGGAAGGCATCGACTTCGTGGAGTATCTGTGGGGCTTCGTGGGCGGCGCCCCCATGGTCAACCAGCGTCAGGGCAACGGCGACATTCCGGCGACCTCGCCGGAGTCGGATGCCATGTCCAAGGCCCTCAAGAAGCGCGGCTTCACCTTCGTCGGCAGCACCATCTGCTACGCCTTCATGCAGGCGGTGGGCATGGTGAACGATCATCTGGTGACCTGCCCCTGCCACGCCGAGTGCCAGCAAGCAGCGGCGACGTGAAGGGGAAATGCACGAAGAAGGGAGGCTCAGGCCTCCCTTCTTTTTTGCTCTGAATCAGCAGGGCTCAAGGGTGCGGCCGAGCGCCTCGCACACCTCGTCGCTGCTCATCAGCCGCACGAAGGGGCCGGCCAGGGTGGCGTTGTGATGGGCGATGATCTGGGGGGCGGTCAGTTGCGGCGTGTCCATGCAGGTGTGGGCATCGCTCACCAGCACTACGGTGTAGCCGAGATCTGCCGCCGCCCGGCAGGTGGTGTCGATGCAGTACTGGGTCTTCATGCCGGTGACGATCAGGGTCTGCACGCCGTCCTCTTTCAGCCAGCCATCGAGACCGGTGCCATGGAAGGCGCTGGGGCGCTGCTTGTCGAACACCCGATCGGCCTCGCCGACGACCAGCTCAGGCGCAAGCTGCCAGAACGGACTGCCAGCGGCGATGGGGCTACCGGCCGGGCCCGTGTGGCGCACCGCCAGCACGGGGAGAGCGGCACTGCGGGCCGCCTGGCTCAGGCGATTGATGTTGGCCAGGGTCTCAGCCCCGGCATGGGGGGCTTCCGGGCCGTGGAGGAGGCCCACCTGGATGTCGATGATGAGCAGCGCGGGGCGGGAAAGGGACGACATGGTCATGGCTCCGTGAGAAATGTCACCCACTCTGGGGCCATGGGCTCTAATGAGACAACCCCGCATCTGGGGGGCAACCACTCCAGACCCTGGGAGCATGTTCCGTTGCGCCGGGCCGGGAGCATTTTCGCCCCTTGGTACAGCCGGGATACAGTCACACGGGTTCACCATCGGGAGCGCCATCACGAGGGAGTCCCGTGTCACTGAGCGCCGTTCGCCCTCTCTTCCCCGGCCTGATCGGCTGCACCCTGGGGATGACGTCGCTCGTCAGGGCAAACACGAGGGGAAGCCGGCCCTGTGCAAGAAGGTCCGAGGCTGCACAAACGACGCCCCCGAGGGCCGAGTCTGCGCTGCCGGGATCTTGCCCCTCCTTTATCATTGAGAGACGCCGGACTTGCCCAGGTTGTCTGGCGAAGGAGCCATCATGAAGAAGTCCGTATTGGCGCTGCTTGCCGCCACCGCCTTGCTGGCCGCCCTGCCTGCACAGGCCACCAAGCAGGCCCAGGAGCGCCGTGACGCCCGCGATGTGCGTCAGGATACCCGTCAGGAGTCCCGTGACGCGAAACAGGCGTGTCGTGAGGGGCTGGTGGGCAATGCCGACTGCCGCCAGGAGCATCGTGACAACAAGCAGGAGGGGCGAGACAAGGCCCGGGATATCAAATATTGATGCGGGCCCGTCCGAAGAGGGGCTGCACCGGGTGAATCGCAAGGGGCAGGGGGGCATTTTGCCCCCCTGCCCATCTTCGCAATGCGCGCGTCACACTCTGGCGCCTCTCTGGGGTAGAATGCGCGGCCATCGGCTAGAGTCGTTCTTTTTCAGAGGTTTTTTCATGCATTTCAAGAAACTGGTTCCTGCACTTGCCCTGACCGTCGCCATCACTGGCTGTACCACCAACCCCTATACCGGTGAATCCCAGACCTCCAAGGGCGCCTGGGGCGCGTTGGCGGGTGCGGCGACCGGCGCAGCCGTGGGGGCGCTCTCCTCCAGCAAGGGTGACCGCAAAAAGGGCATCCTGACTGGCGTCGCCGCCGGTGCGGCCCTGGGTGGCGGTATCGGTTACTACATGGATGTGCAGGAAGCCAAGCTGCGCGAGAAGCTGCAAGGCACCGGCGTCAGCGTGACCCGCAACGGTGATCAGCTGATCCTCAACATGCCGAACAACGTCACCTTCGACAGCTCCAGCGCCCAGCTGAAAGCCGCCGGTGCCAACACCCTGTCCGGCGTGGCCCTGGTGGTTGCCGAGTTCGACAAGACCCGTCTGAACGTGGTCGGCCACACCGACAGCACCGGCTCCCGCGAGCTGAACATGAAGCTCTCCCGGGATCGCGCCGATGCCGTCGCTGCCCAGCTGATCGGCCAGGGCGTGTCCGGCAGCCGCATTGCCATCAGCGGTGTGGGCCCGGATCAGCCGGTGGCCAGCAACAGCACCGCCGAAGGCAAGGCCCAGAACCGTCGGGTGACCATCACCCTGACCCCGACCGCCTAAGCGGCCTGCGTTGCAGTCATGAAAAAGGCCCCGCCAGTGATGGCGGGGCCTTTTGCTATCCGGCGTTGTGGGCAGTGGCGCCTTGTTCTTTGCTCCCTTCTCCCCTTGCGGGAGAAGGGTCGGGGATGAGGGGATAACCGCCTCTTAGACAGCGGCGGTCAGCTGCACTTCTACCTTGTAGCTCTCGTGGGCCAGACGGGCCTGCACGCAGGCGCGCACGGGGACTGTATCGGCATCAGGGGAGCCAGGCATCCCGCTTTGTTTAGACAGCCGCAGTCAGCTGCACTTCGACCTTGTAGCCTTCATGGGCCAGACGGGCCTGCACGCAGGCGCGCACGGGGGCGGTGTCTGCATCAGGGGAGCCAGGCATCCCGCTTTGTTTAGACAGCGGCAGTGAGCTGTACTTCCACCCTGTAGCCTTCGTGGGCGAGACGGGCCTGCACGCAGGCACGGACGGGGGCGGTGCCTGCCGGGATCCAGGCATCCCACTGCGCGTTGAAGGCGGCGATGTCTTCAATGTCCTTGAGATAGATGTTGGCCATCAGGATCCTGTCGACGCCGGAACCGTTGGCTTCCAGCAGACGCTGCAGGCTTTCCAGCACTTCACGGGTCTGCTGGTGGATGTCGGCGGTCTCGGTGGCGGGCACTTCCACCACGTAGAGGGTGCCGTTGTGGATGACCACATCAGACCAGCGCTGGGTGGTCCCGATACGGGTAATGGATGTCATGTTTGCTCCGGTACGGGGTTATTGACCCTTGCGGATCAGGTAGCGGTAAGGGGCCTGCTCAGTCTCGCTGGCGACCAGGGTATGGTCCATGAAGCGGCAGAAGCTGGGAATGTCGCGGGTGGTGGAGGGGTCGTCGGCGCTGACCAGCAGGGTCTCCCCATCCGCCATCAGCCGCACTTTCTTGCGAACCATCATCACGGGTTCGGGGCAACGAAGCCCGATTGCGTCCAGCTCGTGGGTCGCATTGC
Organism: Aeromonas sp. QDB17; assembly: GCF_027705305.1. NCBI lineage: Bacteria > Pseudomonadati > Pseudomonadota > Gammaproteobacteria > Aeromonadales > Aeromonadaceae > Aeromonas > Aeromonas sp. QDB17. Next base: position 14,336 of record NZ_JAPDBP010000023.1, on the reverse strand, counting down.
AGAATTCAGTACTCATGAATAATCAACCTTCAGCCGCACCTTCTTGCGCGCTATCGTCACGGGTTCGGGGCAACGAAGCCCGATTGCGTCCAACTCGTGCGTTGCGTCGCAGAATAAAGCACTCATCAATAATCAACCTTCAAACAATTCGGCCAGCAATGATACTCACGGCGAAAAAATAATCAAACCACGGGGCGGTTATGCAGCATATGCTACCAAAATGTGAACCGGCTCTACCCAGGCTTCGCTCGATGAGTAATATAAAAATTGAACCATATTCAACAAGGAGGTGTGAATATGCAGGTCTCCTACGGCAGATTGCAAGCCTACGCAGGCATGGGGTTCTTGTCGTTCGCCATGATAGTGCTGGGCAGCCCGATCGGTAATACCGGTACCTGGTTCGGCTCCATGGTGATGATAGGGCTGGGGCTCTGGATCGAGCTCAGCGACTACTACGACGAGGATGAGGACGAGAACGATCCCTCCTGAGAGCCTGGCTCTCGGCACTCAAAGGCGGACGATGTCCGCCTTTGTCATTTCTGCTCCGCGCCGGAACGGGTCGAGCGCATGGCGCGTTCCAGCTGCTGCGCCGTCTGCTCGGGGTTGGCCCTGGCGTCGTTGAAGAAGCTGCTCAGCACATCCATGATCCCCTGGCGCATGTTGGTGGGCACCGCCATCCCCTCCGCCATGCTGGGCAGCAGGTTGTCCTGTTGCTCGGCGTGGAGGAAATCCTGATAGGAGCGGATGGCGCAGCGATCGAACTTGCTCATGTCCGGCTTGATGAGCGCCGGGATGGAGCCCTTCACCCGGTTGAATTCCTCCTGAAAGCGCGGCGTCATCAACAGCCTGGCTAGCTCGCCCTGGGCCTGCAACTGGGCGGGATCCCGCTGCTTGAACATGGCGATGGAGTCGAGGTTGTAGCTGAACAGTCCCTGGCTGCCCGGGCTTGGCAGGCACTCGATATCCTCGCCGGGGCGGTAGTTGCCGGCGCTCAGCTCCCCTTTCACCCAGTCCCCCATCACCTGCATGGCGGCGCCGCCGCTCTCCAGCAGGTTGGTGGCCTGGTGCCACTTCAGGCCGGCGTATTTCTCGGGTACATAGGCGCGCAACTGCTGGAAGCGGGTCAGCACCCGCACCATGTCGGGGCCGGTCAGGGTGGCGCTGTCCTGTTCGAGGAAGGCCTTGCGATAGAAGGTCTTGCCCCCTTCGCCGAGGGCCACCGTTTCGAACAGCACCGCGATCTGCCAGGGTTCGTTACCGATGGCGAGGGGGGTGATGCCCTGCTCCTTGAGCTTGTCCGCAACCGCCACGAACTGGGCCCAGTCGGTGGGGGGCTTGAGCCCCTGTTGCTCGAATACCTTGCGGTTGAGCCACAGCCAGTTGACCCGGTGGATGCCGGTGGGGACCGCCATCAGGGCGCCGTTCTGGCTGAGGGTATCGCGCACCATGGGGGGCAGCTGAGGGTACCAGCCGAGGTGCTCGGCCATGGGGGTGAGATCGCGCAGAAAGCCCAGGCTGCCCCACTCGTGCAGCTCGAACCCCTTGAGGTGGGCCGCCTCCGGCGGGTTGGCCGCCAGGGCCCGGCTCTTGAGCACCGTCATGGCGCTCTTGCCGCCCCCGCCCTGTACCGCAAAGTCGTTCCACTGGTTGCCCTGTTCGGCCCACTCGGACTTGAGCACTTCCACGGCCCTGGCCTCGCCGCCGGAGGTCCACCAGTGCAATACCTCCACCTGGGAGGCACAAACGGGCAGGGAGAGCAGGGCGATGACAGAAAAAGACAACCACTTCATACATTACTGCCTTGGTAGGGAGAGGGTGGCCTGCAGGCCGCCCTGGGGGCGATTTTCCAGCACCAGGTCGCCGCCGTGGGCGTGGGCTATGTTGCGGGCGATGCCAAGGCCCAGCCCGGTGCCGGCGGCATCGGTGCTGAGGCGGTAGTAGGGCTCGAAGATGCGCTCGAACTGATCGTCCGGCAGACCGGGCCCCTCGTCCATGATGAAGAGGATCAACATCTCCTCGTCATCCATGATGATGATGCGCACCTTCTGGCCGTACTTGATGCCGTTGTCCACCAGGTTGCCGATGCAGCGCTTGAGGGCCAGCAGCTTGCCGCGATAGGGCCACTTGCAGTGCCCCTCGATGGTGAGCAGATCCTCGTGCAGGTTCATGGCCTCCGCCATCTGCTCCAGCAGGGCGTTGACGTCGATCTGCTCGAGGTTCTCGTGAATGTCCGTCTCTTTGACCGTCTGCAGCGCCCCTTTGACCATCAGCTCCAGCTCGTCCAGGTCCTTGTTGAACTTGGCGATCTGCACCTCGTCGTCCAGCAGTTCGACCCGCAGTCGCAGCCGGGTGATGGGGGTCTTGAGGTCGTGGGAGATGGAGCTGAAGAGGCGCTCCCTATCGTCGATGAAGCGGCGAATGCGCTGCTGCATGATGTTGAAGGCGCGGGTCGCCGCCACGATTTCGGAGGCACCCTCCTCTTTGAGGGACGGCTGGTCGATGTCCTTGCCGAGGTTGACCGCCGCCTTGGCGAGGCGACGCAGGGGGCGGGTCTGCCAGCGCACCAGCATGAAGGTGAAGAAGCAGAGGAAGACCGTCATCAGGGCGATGAAACGCACCTGATTGCTCGGCATCACGGTGTCATCCAGCGTCATGTAGGGGGCGGGCAGCAGGGCCGCCAGATAGAGCCACTCCCCCGGTTCTATCTCGATCTGGGTCACCAGCACCGGCGGATTGATGGGCTCCAGAGACAGGGTGTAGCGGGCCCAGGAGGAGGGGAGATCCGCCAGCAGGGTGTCGTTGTTGAAGACGTGCAGCTCCTCGGGGCGGGAGAAGTCCACCTTGATCGCCATGGCGTCGGAGAGTTTGCGGCTGAGCACCTCCTGCACCTCTTTGAGCACCAGCGTCTTGCGCTCGCTGTCGGGGATGGCGCTGATGTGGATCTCTTCCTCGTTCAGGGAGACGAAGAAGCGGCTGCCCCCCATGTTGCGTAGCTGGTCCAGGGCAATGTGGCGGTATTGCAGGGGCAGGGACTTGAAGAAGTTGACGGTGGAAGCCGCCGACAGCGCCAGGTTGCGGGTGGTGCTGAGCATGCCCTCCAGCTCCCGCTTCTGGATCTGCTGCATCCAGATGCCAGTGAGGATGGTCTGGGAGAGCAGGATGGCGAGCAGCAACAGCAGCAGCATCCGCGACAGCAGGGAGCGGGGCACCAGGGCCCGCCAGAACTTCTGCCCCGTCATGGCAGCGTGTGTCTCTTGTCGATCAGCATGGGGTGCTTACCTCTGTGCCTTGCCGTTGCCCCGTCATGGGTCTCTCTTCTGCCCGTTCAAGGTCTCGCCGTAGCGTCTGTCTGTTACGGGATCTCGTGGACTTCGGCGATCAGCATGTAGCCGCTGCCGCGAATGGTCTTGATGATGCGCGGGCTCTTGCCGTTGTCACCCAGCTTCTGGCGCAGGCGGCTGATCTGCACATCGATGCCGCGCTCCATGGGCAGGCTCTCGCGACCGCGGGTGGCGTCCGAGATGGTATCCCGGTCCAGGACCACGCCGGGCTGTTGCAGGAACATGCCGAGCAGCAGGGCATCGCTGCCGGAGAGATCCAGCAGGCTGCCATCTTCGTGGGTCAGCTGGTGGCTCAGGGTGTCCAGGGTCCACTCGGCGAAGCGCAGCCGACGGCTCGGTTCCTTTTCTTTCTCCGGCTGGCGGAATTCGGCGCGGCGCAGCAGCGCCTTGATGCGGGCCTGCAGTTCGCGCGGGCTGAACGGCTTGGCGATGTAGTCGTCGGCGCCAAGTTCCAGCCCAATCACCCGGTCAGCCTCGTCGGAGGCGGCGGTCAGCATGATGATGGGTACCTGGGAGTCGCGGCGGATCTGCTGGCAGAGGGTAAAGCCGTCGTCGCCGGGCATCATGATGTCCAGAATGATGAGGTCCGGGCTGTGCTGGGCCAGTTGTTGGCGCATCTCGTTCCCTTCGGCCGCGGTCAGTACCTCGAAACCAGCCCGGGTCAGGTACTCGTTGAGCAGCTCGCGGATCTCCCGATCGTCGTCGACGATAAGCAGTTGTTTGCTCGTTGACATATGTATGTGCATCCACCCATTTTTTTGTGCAGATTGAACCTGTCGGGGGAGCAAAAAGCAAGCAAGCCCCCCCTCTAATGTGAAGTTATGGGCAATATAGCCTCAGGATTGGCCCCGATCGCGGGAAAAGAATAAAAAAGGCCGACCCAAACGGGCCGGCCAACACGCAGATTCCGACGGCAGGAGCGCACCCCGTGTGGCGCGTTCCACAGACTCGACAGCAGGGTCGGCAGGCCGACCCGGTATTCGTGATGGGGCCGCTGTGCCGGGAAGCAGGGCCGCCTTCTGTCTGTTGTTGCCGCCTCGAGGCGGCGTCCCTGACCGGTGAGCTGTCAGGAGTGATTCACTTACACCCGTTCGAACACGGTGGCGATGCCCTGACCCAGGCCGATGCACATGGTGGCGACCCCCAGGGTGGCGTCCTTCTCTTCCATCAGGTTGATCAGGGTGGTGGAGATGCGGGCACCGGAGCAGCCGAGCGGGTGACCCAGGGCGATGGCGCCACCGTTGAGGTTCACCCTCTCATCCACCAGGTCTTGCAGACCCAGATCCTTCACGCAGGGGAGGGACTGGGCGGCAAACGCCTCGTTCAGCTCGAAGAGGTCGATGTCGCCGACGGTCAGCCCGGCCCGTTTGAGCGCCTTCTGGGTCGCCGGAACCGGGCCGTAACCCATGATGGCGGCGTCGCAGCCGGCGATGGCCATGGCACGAACCTTGGCGCGGGGCGTGAGGCCGAGGGCCTTGGCGCGATCCGCACTCATCACCAGCATGGCGGCGGCGCCATCGGACAGGGCCGAAGAGGTGCCGGCGGTGACGGTACCGTTGACCGGGTCGAACACCGGGCGCAGCTGGCTCAGCGTATCGACCGTGGTCTCGGGGCGGATCACCTCGTCATAGTCGTAGAAGAAGCGGGCGCCGCTGGCGTCGTGCCCTTCCAGCCCGACGATCTCCTTGGCAAAACGCCCTTCCACGGTGGCGGCGTGGGCACGGCGGTGGGAGCGGGCGGCAAACTCGTCCTGCTGTTGACGGCTGATGCCGTGCAGCTTGCCGAGCATCTCGGCGGTCAACCCCATCATGCCGGAGGCTTTCGCCACCGACTTGGCCATGCCGGGGTGGAAGTCTACCCCGTGGCTCATCGGCACATGACCCATGTGCTCGACGCCACCGATGATGAAGATATCCCCATCACCTACCTGAATGGCGCGAGAGGCATCATGCAGCGCCTGCATACTGGAGCCGCACAGACGGTTGACGGTGACCGCCCCCACCTGTTTCGGGATGCCGGCCAGCAGGGCGGCGTTGCGGGCGATGTTGAAGCCCTGCTCCAGGGTCTGCTGCACGCAGCCCCAGTAGATGTCCTCGATCTCGTTCGGGTCGAGGTTGGGGTTGCGCAGCAGGATGGATTTCATCAGGTGCGCGGACAAGTCTTCTGCACGCACGTTGCGGAAGGCGCCGCCCTTGGACCGGCCCATGGGGGTCCGGATACAGTCGACAATGACTACGTCTTTCATGAATGGATCTCCTTTCCGCAATCAGTAGAAGGTTTTGCCCTGGGCAGCCATCTCGCGCAGCTTGTCGCTGACGCGGTAGAGCGGGCCCAGGTCGGCATACTGGTCGGCCATGGCCACGTAGCGATCCAGACCGATAGTGTCCAGATAGCGGAACACGCCGCCGCGGAAGGGAGGGAAGCCCAGACCGTAGACCAGCGCGATGTCGGCTTCGGCTGGCGTGGCGACTATGCCCTCTTCCAGACAGAGCACCACCTCGTTGATCATCGGGATCATCATGCGGGCGATGATGGCGTCCTTGTCAAAGTCCTGCTTCGGCTTGGCAATCGGGGCCAGCAGCTCGTAAGCAGCGGCGTCGGCCACCTTCTTCGGCTTGCCCTTCTTGTCGGCCTCGTAGGCGTAGAAGCCCTTGCCGTTCTTCTGACCGAAGCGGCTCGCCTCGTACATCACGTCGATGGCGGTACGACCTTCCTTGCTCATGCGTGCCGGGAAGCCCTGCGCCATCACGTCACCGGCATGGTGGCCGGTGTCGATGCCGACCACGTCCAGCAGGTAGGCGGGGCCCATGGGCCAGCCAAACTCCTTCTCCATCACCTTGTCGACGGCGGCGAAGTCGGCGCCATCGGCGACCAGCTTGTTGAAGCCGAAGAAGTAGGGGAACAGCACGCGGTTCACGAAGAAGCCGGGGCAGTCGTTGACCACGACCGGGGACTTGCCCATGGCGGCGGCGTAGGCCACCACGCGGTTGATGGTTTCATCGGAGGTCTGCTCGCCGCGGATGATCTCCACCAGTGGCATGCGGTGCACCGGGTTGAAGAAGTGCATGCCGCAGAAATTCTCGGGGCGCTTCAGTCCCTTGGCCAGCAGGGAGATGGGGATGGTGGAGGTGTTGCTGGCGAGCACAGCGTCTTCGCCGATGATCCCTTCCACTTCACTCAGCACGGCCGCCTTCACTTTCGGGTTCTCGACCACGGCTTCGACCACCACGTCCACATGCTTGACGTTGTCATAGCTGAGGGTCGGCGTGATAGCGGAGAGCACCTGGCCCATCTTGATGCCGTCGATGCGACCGCGCTCGAGCTGGCCGTTGAGCAGCTTGGTGGCCTCATTCATGCCAAGTGCCAGCGCCTTCTCGTTGATGTCCTTCATCACCGCCGGGATGCCCTTGCTGGCGGACTGGTAGGCGATGCCGCCCCCCATGATGCCGGCACCCAGTACGGCGGCATGGCCGGTGGCCTTGTTTGCCTGCTTGGCGGCCTTCTTGGCCAGCGCCTTGATGTGCTGATCGTTGAGGAAGATACCGACCAGAGCCTTGGCCACGTCGGTTTTCGCCAATTTGATGAAGGTGGCGGCCTCGGCGGCCAGCGCTTCGTCACGGCCCATGCCAGCGGCGGCTTCCACCGTCTTCACGGCGGCCATGGGGGCCGGATAGTGTTTGCCCGCCACGGCGGCAACCATGCCGGCGGCGGTGGTGAAGCTCATCATGGCTTCCAGTTTGGAGAGGCGCAGCGGTGCCTTCTTGGCGGCACGGCGGCCCTGCCAGTCCAGCTTGCCTTTGATCGCGTCCTTGATCATCTGCACGGCGGCGCTGTGCAGTGCCTCTGGCGCGACCACGGCATCGATGGCACCCACCTTGAGGGCGTCATCGGCACGGTAATCCTTGCCGGTGGTGATCCACTCCAGCGCGTTGTCGGCACCGATCACCCGCGGTAGACGGACAGTGCCGCCAAAGCCGGGCATGATGCCGAGCTTGGTCTCGGGCAGGCCAATCTTGGCGCTGGTGTCGGCCAGCCGGAAATCGGTGGAGAGAATAGTCTCGCAGCCGCCGCCCAGAGCATGGCCCTTGATGGCGCTGAGGGTGGGCACCGGCAGATCTTCGATGGCGCTGAAGATGTCGTTGGCCTTCTTCAGCCAGCCGAGCAGATCTTCCTGCGGCAGATCGAACAGTTCCAGGAATTCGGTGATGTCGGCGCCGACGATGAAAGCGTCTTTGCCGGAGGTGAGGATCAGACCCTTCAAATCGGCTTGTTGCTGTAATGCGGCGATCGCTTCGCTCAGGGAGAGCAGGGTAGCGCGATCCAGCTTGTTGACTGAACCCGGGGCATCGAACCTCAGCTCGGCAATGCCGTCTTCGAGGTAGCTGACCGTCAGGGTTTCGCCTTGGTAGATCATGAGAGTGTCTCCTTGTTCCCACTCTGTGGGGAATGGTGCTCCTTTATCCCCAGCAGGGGGCGAGGCTCACTATTGATCCAAAAGGAGACATTTTCAACACCTATTTAAAACATTTGTTTAACAGTTGTCGAGTAAAAGCTCTTCATCACAAAACGGGCAAAAAAGAGGCGCCTTGCGGCGCCTCCGATGGAGATGAGCGTGGTATCAACTGGCCAGTTCCGGCCGATTGCGATACTGGTTCAAGACCTCGGGATCGGCGAGGGCGTGGGTGTTGTTGACGGGGCGGTTGTGCACCACTTCCCGCACCGCCAGCTCTACTATCTTGCCGGACTTGGTGCGGGGGATGGCATCCACCTGCAGGATGCGGGCAGGCACATGACGGGCGGTGCAGTGCTGCTTTATTTGCTGGCGGATCCGCTCGCGTAGCGGCTCATCCAGCTTGCAGCCCGCCTTGAGCTTGACGAACAGCACCACCCGCTCGTCCTGTTTCCATTGCTGGCCGATGACGATGCTCTCCTCCACCTCGTCGAGTTGTTCCACATAGCGGTAGATCTCGCTGGTGCCGATGCGCACGCCGCCCGGGTTGAGGGTCGCGTCGGAGCGGCCGTAGAACAGGATGCCGCCGGTCGGGGTCAGCTCGATCCAGTCCCCGTGGCACCAGATGTTGTCGAACCGCTCGAAGTAGGCGGCGTGGTATTTGTCGCCGTTCTCGTCACCCCAGAAGTAGATGGGCTGGGCCGGGAACGGCTTGGTGCAGACCAGTTCGCCCTTCTCACCCAGCACCGGCTGGCCCGCCTCGTTGAATACCTGCACCGCGAGACCAAGGCCGCGCCCCTGGCTCTCGCCGCGATAGACGGGGCTCAAGGGGTTGCCGATGACGAAGCAGGAGCAGATGTCGGTGCCGCCAGAGATGGAGCTGAGCTGCACATCCTGCTTTATCTGCTGGTAAACGTAGTCAAACCCCTCCGGTGACAGCACGGATCCGGTGCTGCAGATGAGGCGCAAGGCAGGCAGGTCGTGGGTATTGATGGGGGCATAACCCTGTTTGTGCAGCGCATCGAGATACTTGGCCGAGGTGCCGAACAGGGCGACCTCTTCGTCCCGTGCCAGATCCCACAGCACGTTGCCATCCGGGTAGAAGGGGGAACCATCGTAGAGCACCAGGGTGGCGCCGGAGGCGAGGGCGCTCACCAGCCAGTTCCACATCATCCAGCCACAGGTGGTGAAGTAGAAGATGCGCTCCCCCGGCTTGATGTCGCAGTGCAACTGGTGCTCTTTCAGGTGTTGCAGCAGGGTGCCGCCAATGCCGTGCACGATGCACTTGGGTTTGCCGGTGGTGCCGGAGGAGTAGAGGATGTAGAGCGGGTCGTTGAAGGCCATGGTCTCGAAGGCGAGCTGGGCATCATGCTGGCTTGCCAGCAATTGCTGCCAGTTGTGACCAAGCTGCAGCGGGTTGCCGAGCAGGGGGATCATCACCGTCTGCTCTAGGCTGTCGAGCTGACCGACGACGCTGGCCACCTTGTCCTGAATGTCGATGGCCTTGCCGCCGTAGCGGTAGCCATCCACCGCGAACAGCACCCTGGGACGGGTCTGGCCGAAGCGCTCCACCACGCTGGCCTCGCCAAAATCGGGGCTGGTGGAGGTCCAGATCGCCCCGAGGCTGGTGGTTGCCAGCATGGCTACCACGGTTTCCGGGATATTGGGCAGGTAGGCTGCGACCACATCACCCCGGCCTATGCCCTGGCTGCGAAGCCACTGGGCCAGGCGGGCGACCTGATCTGCCAGCTGATGCCAGCTCAGGGTCCGGCTTGGGCCCCCTTCGATGCGGGAGATGATGGCCGGGCTCTCATCCTGACGGCGCAGCAGGTTCTCGGCGAAGTTGAGCTGGCTGTCGGGGAACCAGCGGGCGCGCTGCATATCCTGGCGGTTCTCCGCCACAATGTTGCCAAGCTCGCCCTTGACGCCGCAGTGCTGCCACACCAGGGGCCAGAAGCGGGTGGTCTTCTCCACCGACCATTGATACAGGTCGGCATAGCTGCGCAGTTGCAGGCCATGGAAGTGATTGACCTCGGCCATGAACTGGTGGAGGTTGGAGTGCTGCATCCTGTCCTGATCCGGTGTCCACAGACAAAGGTTTTGCATGAGTCGTTCCTGACGGCTGATATCTACTGTCTGTGGGCAGTGTATTGAATTGTTCTTTGTTTGTTAATTGTCTGTTTTATCTTCATAACAAAAAGCCTGTAACCTATGCGTTACCTCACGAAGCGAAAGCCGGGTGGCTCGAGCCTTGATTCGCTTGATGTTATGCTGAAGTCACATTCGCCCGGAGCAGGACGCCATGAGCAGTTACAGCCAACTTTTTGCCCAGCATCTCGACACCCTTCAGCAGCGTACCCGCGACATCCTGCAACAACAGGGTCTTGGCGGCCTCGCTATTCACTCCGGCCAGACTCATCGCATCTTCCTCGATGACCAGGATTATCCCTTCAAGGTGAATCCCCAGTTCAAGGCCTGGTTGCCGGTGCTGGACAACCCTCACTGCTGGTTGCTGGTGGACGGGGTGAACAAGCCGGTGCTGCTGTTCTACCGGCCGGTGGACTTCTGGCACAAGGTGGCGGAGTTGCCCAACTCCTTCTGGATCGATTTCTTCGACATTCGCTTCCTGACTCGCCCGGAGCAGGTTGCCGATCACCTGCCGGCCAACAAGCAGGAGTGGGCCTATCTGGGCGGCCATCTGGAAGTGGCCGAGCTGCTGGGACTGGGTCAGCCCAATCCGGAGGCGGTCCTCAACTACCTGCACTACCACCGTGCCTACAAGACGCCCTATGAGCTGGAATGTCTTCGCGATGCCAACCGCATCGGCGTGCGCGGCCACATCGCGGCCAAGGACTCCTTCATGGCGGGGGCGAGCGAGTTCGAGATCAACCTGGCCTACATGAAGGCGGTCGGACAGGGGGCCAATGAGGCGCCCTACGGCAACATTGTTGCCATCAACCGCAATGCGGCCATCCTGCACTACACCCATCTCTCCACCCAGCGGGTGCCGGATGCGGAGCGTTACTCCTTCCTCATCGATGCCGGTGTGGACGTGCACGGTTATGCCTCCGACATTACCCGGACCTGGGCCTGGCGCCGCGGTGAGTTCGCCGATCTGATCGCTGCGCTGGATGCACAGCAACAGGAGATCATCGACGAGATCAAGCCGGGCCGCCGCTACAGCGAGTTGCACCTGCAGATGCACCACAGGCTGGCGCGCCTGCTGCAAGCCACCGAACTGGTAGACATGTCGGTGGACGAGATGATCCACACCGGGGTGACCAATGTCTTCTTCCCCCACGGTCTCGGTCACTTCCTCGGCCTGCAGGTACACGATGCCGGCGGCTTCATGCAGGATGAGCGCGGCACCCACCTGGCGGCCCCCGAGCAGTTCCCCTATCTGCGCTGCACCCGGGTGATGGAAGTGGGCCAGGTGTTCACCATAGAGCCGGGTCTCTACTTCATCGACAGCCTGCTGGAGCCGCTGCGCCAGGGTGAGCAGGGCAAGCGGATCAACTGGAACAAGGTGGAGGCGCTGCGTCCCTATGGTGGCATTCGCATCGAGGACAACGTGGTGCTGCATGCCAACGGGGTGGAGAACCTGACCAGACAAGCAGGGCTCTGATGGCGACGGATTACCCCATACCGGCAGCCCCACTGGAGGTGAGCGAGGAGATCAAGAAGAGCCGCTTCATTACCTACATCGCCCACACTCCGACCGTCGAGGCCGCCAAGGCCTGGATAGACGAGATCAAACAGCAACACCCGGGAGCCCGGCATCACTGCTGGGCTTTTGTCGCCGGCGCCCCGCAAGACAGCCAGGTTTATGGTTTCAGTGATGATGGCGAACCCTCGGGCACGGCGGGCAAACCCATGCTGGCCCAGTTGATGGGGGCCGGTCTGGGTGAAGTCGCCGCCGTGGTGGTGCGCTATTACGGTGGCGTGCTGCTGGGGACCGGTGGCCTGGTCAAGGCCTATGGCGGTGGTGTGGGGGCAGCACTCAAGCAACTTGAAACTTGTATCAAGCGTCAGCTGACCTCTTCCGTGATCCAGTGTGACTACACCGACATGGGGGCCGTGGAGTCCCTCATCTCTGCCCATCAAGGGCAGTTGCTGGTGGCCGATTATGGTGCCAGCGTCACCCTTCAGGTAGTGTGGGAGTCTGCGCTCTGGGCCCGTATCGCACAGGAATTGACCGACCGGACCCAAGGTCGGGTATCCCTTCGTCCCTTAGATGGCTAGAATCCATCGCTCTTTTAGTTTGAAGAGGGAGCCGGAATGCAGATTCTGAGCATCATTCGTATCGTCGGTCTGCTGGTTGCCCTGTTCAGCTCGACCATGCTGCTGCCCGCGGTGGTCGCTTTTGGGTATCGTGATGGCGGTGGTACCGAGTTCGTCAACTCCTTCGTCATAGCCCTCCTGCTCGGCCTCCTGCTCTGGTTCCCCAACCGCCACCAGAAAAAGGAACTCAGGTCCAAGGAAGGCTTCCTCATCGTGGTGCTGTTCTGGGTGGTGCTGGGGAGCGTGGGTGCCGTCCCCTTCATCATCAGCGACGTGCCGAACATGTCGGTCTCGGAGGCATTTTTCGAGTCGTTTTCCGGCCTGACCACCACGGGTGCAACGGTGCTGACCGGGCTGGACAATCTGCCCAAGGCGTTTCTCTTTTATCGCCAGCTGCTGCAATGGCTCGGTGGCATGGGGATCATCGTGCTGGCGGTGGCCGTGCTGCCACTGCTGGGTATCGGGGGTATGCAACTCTATCGCGCCGAGATCCCGGGGCCCGTCAAGGACAACAAGGTGACCCCGCGCATCGCCGAGACGGCCAAGGCGCTCTGGTTCATCTATCTGTTGCTGACCTCCCTCTGCGCTCTCGCGTACTGGATGGCGGGAATGACGTTGTTCGATGCCATCTGCCACTCCTTCTCCACCTTGTCGGTTGGGGGGTTCTCGACCCACGACGCCAGCATCGGTTTCTTCGACAGCCCGGCCATCAACCTGATCACAGTGGTGTTCCTGTTGCTGGCGAGCGTCAACTTCGCGCTTCACTTCATGGTGTTTGCCCACAAGCCGGTGCGCGTGAGCAGCTATCTGCGGGACTCGGAGTTCAAAGTATTTCTGAGCATCCAGTGCGTGCTGGTGCTGATCTGTTTCGTCTCTCTGCTGTTCCACGGTCATTACGCCACCTGGCAGGAGGCGCTCAACCACGGTCTGTTCCAGGCGGTGTCACTGGGCACGACCACCGGCTACAGCACGACCAGCTATGCGGAGTGGCCCTCCTTTCTGCCCATGCTGTTGATGTTCTCAGCCTTCATCGGCTGCTGCGCCGGCAGTACCGGGGGGGGCATCAAGGTGATGCGTTTCATGATCCTGTTCCTGCAGGGGATGCGTGAACTCAAACGGCTGGTGCATCCGCGGGCCATCTACACCTTGAAGCTGGGACGCCGCGCCGTACCGGAACGGATCGTGGAAGCGGTGTGGGGCTACTTTGCCACCTACATCATCCTGTTCTTCATCTTCATGCTGTTGCTGCTGATGACGGGGCTGAACGAAGTGACGGCCTTCTCCGCCGTGGCTGCGGCATTCACCAACGTGGGGCCGGGTCTGGGGGAGGTGTCGGCCAACTTCGGCAATATCTCGGCCACTGCCCAGTGGATATTGATCGTGGCCATGTTGTTTGGTCGATTGGAAATCTTCACACTTCTGGTACTGTTTACTCCTGCATTCTGGCGTAGTTGAGGTTGGTATGGACAAAATTTTGGTGCTTTATTCTTCCCGGGACGGGCAAACGCGGAAAATCGTGGATGTCATGCTGGAGGAAATATCAGGATGCGAAGTGGTGATGCACGACCTGCACACCCTGCCCATGTGCAACCTCAGCAAGTATGCCAAGGTGTTGATTGGCGCTTCCATTCGCTATGGTAACTTCCACCCCAGCCTGCTCAGCTTCATACACGCACATCATGAACAGTTGGAAGTCGCCAATGCGGCGTTCTTCTGCGTGAACCTGACGGCACGCAAGCCCGAGAAGCAGACGCCGCAGACCAACGCCTACATGAAGAAGTTTCTGCGCCTCTCTCCCTGGAAGCCCAAAACTCTGGGGGTGTTTGCCGGGGCATTGCAGTACTCTCGCTATAACTGGTGGCAGACCCGCATCATTCAGTTGATCATGAAGATCACCGGGGGCAGCACGGATACCAGCAAGGATCTGGAATTCACCGACTGGGACAAGGTGCGCGGCTTTGCCCGTGAGTTTTGGTCAAAAAAATAACAGCGACGTCATTCAAAGCGGCCAGAGCCCTGCTTAAGCAGGGCTTTTTGTTTGATAAGTAGGCGTTCGAGCCACAAAACGGTAAAAAGGACTATTTTTCGCAAAATAGCCCTTGTCATCCCGGCGCGGCTCCCTATAATGCGCCCCTACCAGCACGGCGGAACACGCCAACCTGATGAGCCAGCTTCCTCGTGAAGTCAGCGCCGAAAGAAAAGCGAAAACAACCGCTTGACTTTCGAAGTGAGGAGCGTAAGATGCGCCTCCTCAACGCGATAAG
>NZ_JAPDBP010000022.1:0-73664 GCF_027705305.1 Aeromonas sp. QDB17 | reverse complement strand
GATGTGGAGCGGGTGATGTCACTTTGTAGCCGAGATTGGATAAAACTGACCTAATGTTTAATCCGATTGGTATAAGAGTGTAGAAGCTTGGGATGGGCCGCTCTCATGGAAAATGAGGCCTCCAACGAGCCCTTTTATGAAAAACTTCGGGGAAATGGGGGCTTATCCGCTGCAATCTCGTCAAATTCTTGCTATTTTGCGCGCCAGCAAGCAAACGATTTCCTTCACACTTTCAGGATGAACTATGGCAACGCAACAAACGACGGCCCGCGCCGGCAATGGCGGGTTTCTGGATTCCTATTTCTCCATCAGCCAGCGTGGCAGCACGGTGCGACAGGAGCTGCTGGCCGGGTTGACCACCTTCCTGGCGATGGTCTACAGCATCATCGTCGTGCCGAACATGCTGGGCGCAGCCGGTTTTGAGCAGGGCCCGGTGTTTGTGGCGACCTGTCTGATCGCCGCCTTCGGCTCCCTGCTGATGGGGCTCTGGGCCAAGCTGCCGATGGCCATCGGTTGTGCCATCTCTCTCACCGCCTTTACCGCCTTCAGCCTGGTGCTGGGTCAGGGGCTGAGCATTCCGGTCGCGCTTGGCGCCATCTTCCTGATGGGGGTGCTGTTCACCCTGATCAGCGTCACCGGCGTGCGCCAGTGGATCCTGGACAACCTCCCCTCCGGCATTGCCCACGGTACCGGCATCGGTATCGGCCTGTTCCTGCTGCTGATCGCCACCAACGGGGTCGGCATGGTGATTAAGAATGAAGGGGCTGGCCTGCCGGTGCAGCTTGGCGAGATCACCGCCTTCCCGGTCATCATGACGGTGCTGGGCCTGGCTGCCATCTTCGGCCTGGAGCGCCGCAAGGTGCCGGGCGGCATCCTGATGGTGATCATCGCCATCTCCATCCTCGGCCTCATCTTCGATCCGAAAGTGACCTGGCAGGGCTTCTTCGCCATGCCGAGCCTGAGTGGCGAGAATGGCTCCCTGGTGGGCAGCATGGATCTGCTGGGCGCCCTCAATCCGGTGGTGATTCCGACCGTGTTGGCGCTGGTGATGACCGCCGTGTTTGACGCCACTGGCACCATCCGTGCCGTGGCCGGTCAGGCTGGCCTCATCAACGAGCGTGGTCACATCATCAGCGGTGGCAAGGCCCTGACTGCGGACTCCGTCAGCAGCATGGTGGCGGGCGTGGTAGGTGGTGCTCCGGCAGCCGTCTACATCGAATCTGCCGCAGGGACCGCTGCCGGCGGCAAGACAGGTCTGACCGCCACCCTGGTCGGCGTGCTCTTCCTGCTGATGATCTTCCTCTCCCCGCTGAGCTATCTGGTACCGGCCTACGCCACCGCACCGGCCCTGATGTATGTGGGCCTGCTGATGCTGGGCAACGTCACCAAGCTGGACTTCAACGACTCGGTCGATGCCCTCTCCGGCATGCTGTGCGCCGTCTTCATCGTGCTCACCTGCAACATCGTCACCGGCATCATGCTCGGCTTCGTGGCCCTGGTGGTCGGCCGCCTGTTTGCCGCTGAGTGGAAGAAGCTCAACATCGGCACCGTCATCATCGCCGTGGCCCTGGTGATCTTCTACGCCGGTGGCTGGGCTATCTAATCTTCACACTATCGAGAAGGGCCCTGCGGGGCCCTTTTTCATGGCTGTGAGGCGGCTAACACTTTCCCGGATCTTCCCCATCCGCTCGTTTCAGATTGAAACGTCAGGCTTTGTTTGCTGTTTCAGATCCGAACCGAAACCCCTGTCATTTTTATCCCCCTATGGCTCGCTAGACTGGCTGCATCAACCATCTGTCCACCCGTGTGGTGGCAAGCCAAGGAGTGAGCCATGAAGAAGCTGATCAACGCTGTCGATGCCGTGGTCCGTGAACAACTGATGGGGATGGCCGCCGCCCACCCCGAGCTCAAGGTGCGAATCGAACCCCACTACATCACCCGCGCCGACGCCCCCGTGACGGGCAAGGTGGCGCTGGTCTCCGGCGGTGGTAGCGGCCACGAACCCATGCACGGTGGCCTGGTGGGCAAAGGAATGCTGGATGGTGCCTGCCCCGGCGAGATCTTCACGTCCCCGACCCCGGATCAGATGTACGAGTGCGGTCAGGCCGTCGACGGCGGCGCCGGTGTGCTGTTTCTGGTGAAGAACTACACAGGCGACGTGCTCAACTTCGAGACCGCGGTCGAGCTGCTGCACGGTGACGGGGTCAAGGTGGGCTTCGCCCTCATCGATGACGACGTGGCGGTGAAGGACAGCCTCTACACCGCTGGCCGCCGCGGGGTTGCCACGACAGTGCTGTGCGAGAAGCTGGTCGGTGCCGCCGCCGAGGCGGGCTACGATCTGGCGCGCTGCGAGGTGTTGGCCCGCCGGATCAACAACCAGAGCCGCACCATAGGCGTGGCCATGCACGCCTGCACCGTGCCTGCTGCCGGCAAACCCTCCTTCACCCTGGCTGACAACGAGGTGGAGTTCGGCGTTGGCATCCACGGCGAGCCGGGCATCGAGCGCCGTCCCTTCACCGACCTGAACGCCCTGGTGGACGACATGTTCAAGGAGCTGACCGACAACAGCCCTTATGGCCGTACCCTGCGTCACTGGGATCGTGCCTCCGGCAGCTGGCAGGAGGAGCACACCTTTATCGAGCCGCTCAATGGGGGTGACAGGGTCATCGTCCTGGTCAACAGCCTCGGCGGCACCCCCATCTCCGAGCTCTACGGCGTCTATGGTCGCCTCGCCACCCTGTGCGAAGAGGCGGGCATCCATCTGGTGCGCAACCTCATCGGCCCCTACTGTACCTCCCTCGACATGACCGGCATCTCCATCACCCTGCTCAAGGTGGATGACGAGCTGATGACCCTGTGGGATGCCCCCGTTCACACCCCGGCCCTGCGGCGCGGCTGCTGAGGAATATTCATGTTAAGCAAGCATCAGATCGTCAACTGGCTGCTCGACTGCGAGCACATCTTCACCGAGCAGCGTGACTACCTCACGGCGCTGGATACCGACATCGGCGACGGCGACCACGGCCTCAACATGCAGCGCGGCTTCGCCAAGGTGGCGGAGAAGCTGCCCGCGGTGGCGGACAAGGACATCGGCCAGGTGCTCAAAACCACCGGCATGACGTTGCTCTCCTCGGTCGGCGGCGCCAGCGGACCCCTCTACGGCACCTTCTTCATCCGGGCCGCGGCCAGCAGCGATGCCTGCCAGAGCCTGACCCTCGGCCAGCTCGGCAAGATGCTGAGCGACGGGGTGGAGGGGATCATCTCCCGCGGCCGTGCCGAGCCGGGTGACAAGACCATGTGCGACGCCTGGTGGCCCGCTCTGGCCGCCCTGCAGCAGGCTGAACAACAGGGCCTGCCGCTCCCCGAGGCGCTGGACAAGGCGGTGGCTGCCGCCGCAGCCGGCACCGAGGCCACCATCCAGATGCAGGCCCGCAAGGGGCGCGCCAGCTATCTTGGTGAGCGCAGCATCGGCCATCAGGATGCGGGGGCCACCTCGACCCTGCTGCTGCTGACCGCCCTGCGTGACAGAGCGAGGTTGTAAACATGATCGGCATCGTAGTGGTCTCTCACAGCGCCATGCTTGCGGCCGGTTTGAAAGCCCTGGCCGATCAGCTGGGCAGCCCGGCGAAGCTGTTGCTGGCGGCCGGGGTCGATGACCCCGCCCATCCCATCGGCACCGACGCCATCGCCGTGATGAGTGCGATGGAAGAGGCGGATGACGGCAGCGGGGTGCTGGTGCTGATGGACTTGGGTAGCGCCCTCCTGAGCGCCGAGACCGCCCTCGAGCTGCTGCCCCCCGAGCTGAGCGCCCGGGTGCGGCTCAGCCCCGCCCCGCTGGTCGAGGGCACTCTGGCCGCCGTGGTGGCCGCTGGCGCAGGCCTGACGCTGGACGAGGTCGCCGCCGAGGCGCTTGGCGCCCTGGGCCCGAAACAGGGAATGCTGCCTGCCAGTGCGGCGCAGGCTACCACGGAGGCAGCCCCCGTTGCCGACGACGGCTGGCTGCGCTGTGAGGTGGTGGTGGAGAATCCCCACGGCCTGCATGTGCGCCCCGCCGCCCGACTGGTCGCGGCACTCAAGCCCTTTGCCGCTGAACTCAGGCTGCAAAAGGGGGAGAAAGAGGCGAATCCCCGCAGCCTGAGCCGGCTCGCGATGCTCGATGTGCGCCAGGGGGACAGGCTCATCCTGCTGGCGCGAGGGGAGGATGCCGGGGCTGCGCTGAGCTGCTTCCAGCAACTGGCGCGAGATCGCTTCGGCGACTGAAACATTCCCCCATCCGGGCCCCGTCACGACGGGGCCCACTTTTTTTGAGGGGCGTTCTGGTCAGTGGTGGTAGTCGGCGGGATCGATGTCGAGCAGTTTGAGCCGCCGCCAGAGGGTGGTGCGGCTGATCCCGAGCTGGCGCGCCATCTGGCTGACCTGGCCCTTGCTGGCACGGGCGGCCCGCAGGATTGCCTGATGCTCCAGCTCCGCCAGGGTGAGCAGCGGCTGTCCCACCACCTCGTCCGCCAGCAGGCAATGGCCCTGGCGGATGGCGGCCGGGAGCGCCCGGGGCGGGATCTGTGCCTCACTGCAATGCAGCTGGGCGTACTCGATGGCGCTGCGCAGCTCCCCCAGGTTGCCGGGCCAGGGGTAGGCCAGCAGGCAGTCGAGGGCGTCAGGGGTGAACTGGCGCCCCGGCTCGCCCCCCTGCACCGTCAGGTGCTGGCGGATGAGGCCAGGCAGATCGGCGCTGCGTTCCCGCAGGCTCGGCAGCCAGAGTTCGCACCCTTGCAGCGCATAGAGCAGCTGGCGACCGAATTCCCCCTCCTGCACCCGCTGCTCCAGCGGGGTGCTGCTGGTCGCGATGATCCTCACCCTGAGGGGCAGGATGCGGGCGGAGTCGAAGCGCTGGATGCGCCCCGTCTTGAGCAGTTGCAGCAGGGCGGCCTGCATGGGGGCGGGCAGGCACTCCACCTGCTCCAGCACTAGCGTGCCACCGTGAGCCAGCTCGAACTTGCCTGCCCGCTCCTGCCCCGCCTCGTCGGACCCCATGAGTTCCAGCGCCATCCGCTCTCTCGGCCATGCCTGGCAGTTGAAGATGACCAGGGGGCCGGCGGCTCGCTCGCTGCCAAAGTGGATGGCCTCCGCCAGCTGGGCCTTGCCCACCTCCTCCTCCCCCCGCAGCAGGACGGGGCCCTGTCCCCTGGCCGCCTGGCGGGCGTGGCGCAGCAGTTTGCGCATGGCGCTCGACTCCCCCACCAGGGCGGAGAGCTCGGGCACCGTCTGGCGCAATTGATGAATGGCGCGCAGCCGATCGGTGGGATGGAGCAGGACGATGAAGCTGACCCCGTCCGGCCCCGGCAGGGGCTTGAGGCTCACCAGGGCGTCGATGAAGGCCTCGCCCCGGGACTCTCGCCGCTCCAGCGTCACCTCCACATGACTCAGGGGGGTCATCTCCGCGATGGCCAAACGCAGGCGCTGGGGCATCAGCAGATGGTGATCGAGGGGTTGGCCCAGGCAGACATCCGGGTCGAGTTGCAGCCGACTGGCCGCCAGGGCGTTGAGGTAGCGCAGCCGCCCCTGGGGATCCCAGGCCAGCACGCCGTCTTCCATGCCATCCAGCAGGGCATAGAGCTCGCTCAAATGGTGCTGGGACTCCTGCATCAGGCGCTCCATCTGCAGCAGATTGGCCAGCTCACGGCCGGCGCTGACGGTGAGCGCGAGATCCCCCGGCGCGGCCTCTTCCACCCGGCAGATCAGGGCCACGATCGCCACCTGGCGACCGGTGCTGTTGTAGACAGGGCTGGCACAGCAGTGCCAGGGGTGGAGACGCTGGTTGAAGTGCTGGGGGCCGCTGACGCAGAGCGGCACCCCCTCCAGGGCCGCCAGGTTGACGGCATTGGTGCCGATGCGTCCCTCGCTGAAAAACGCGCCTGGGCCAAAACCGAGTGCCGCCAGCGCCTGCAGGGTATCGGGGTGGCCGGTCCGGGCCAGCAGGCAACCGCTCTCGTCGGTGAGCAGCAGGGCGCAGGGGCGCCCCTCCATGAACTCGTAGAGATCCTCCAGCGCCATCTCGCCGGTGGTGAGCAGGTCCCGTTTGCGCTGGCGCAGGCTCTCCAGGGTCTGTCCTCTGGCGCAGTGGGGAGGATGCCAGAGGGACGCGCTGGTCTGGTGGGCACAGCGCAGCCAGGAGGCCTGCAGGTGCTCGGGCCAGGACGAGAGGGGCTGGGGAACGGATGGCATGGTCACGGCGATATCCGGCAAAAGGGAAGGGATCATTTAATCACCCTTGCCGCCCCGATTCAGTGACCGCTCTCAGAGTGTCGCGTCCTGGTCCCGGGTGACGGCCTCTGCGGCAAACTGCTGCTGGAGCCAGTGGCTCACCGCCCGGCACTGGGGGCTGCCTTCGCTCTCCTGATGGATCAGCATGTTCCAGTTCGGCCCGGCCACCCGGTGGGACGAGAGGGGCAGCAGCCACCCCTGTCGGCGTGCGTCGCGAGAGAGCAGCTCGCTCGCCAGCGCCACCCCGAGCCCGGCGCTGGCCGCATCCTGCAACAAGCCGGGATCGGAGAAGTTGAGCCCCTGGGTCTGCAGGTGCAGATCGTCGCCGCCCTTGAGGGTCCAGTGGTGCCAGTCCATCTCCCGCTCCCCGTGCAGGGTGGTGCGCTCCTGCGCGGGCTGTGCCAGCACGGCCGGGCTCGCCACCGGCAGCAGCCGATCCGCCAGCAGCGGCTGATGGCGGCATTCCGCCTGGGGAGCCAGCCCCCAGCGCAGCGAAATGTCGATGGTCTGTTCGGCCATGTTCGGCGTGTCGTCGCTGGTGAACAGCCAGAGATCGATGCCCGGATGCTGGGTGTGAAGGTCGGCCAGCCGGGGCAGCAGCCAGAGGCGGGCGATGGCGGTACTGGTGTTGAGCACCAGCTGGTTCGGCTTGCGGTACTGCTCGAGGCGCTGTATTCCCACCGCCAGTTGCAGCAGCACCTGCTGGGTCGTCTCCAGCAGATCCTGGCCCGCGTCGGTCAGGGCGACGGAACGTCCCTGGCGGTGAAACAGAGGCTGGCCAAGCAGCTCCTCCAGCGAGCGGATCTGCTGACTGATGGCAGACTGGGTGAGGTGCAGCTCCTGGGCCGCCTGATGAAAGCTGCCGAGCCTGGCCGCCGCCTCGAAGCCGCGCAGCACGTTGAGAGGGGGCCAGTGTTTGAACATCATTGATTAGCTCCGCTTATCACTTTTATCGAAAATCGATCGTTTGTTACCCATCAACGGGGAGAATAGTCTATTCCCATCGTCAATAACCTTAATAGTACCTAATCAGAGAGGCTGAGATGCGCGAGCAGGGAATGAGGGCTGTGGGCTGGTTCATGCCAGCGGAGTGGTGCCGGCACGCGGCGACCTGGATGGTCTGGCCGCACAACAAGGCGCTGTGGGAAAACGGCTGGGGCGTAACCCTGCCCCAGGTCCAGCAGGACTTCGCCCGGGTGGTCAATGCCATCGCCCGCTTCGAACCGGTGAACCTGGTGGTGGATCCCGCCGCACAGGCCGAGGCTCGCGCCCTGTGCGGCGACGGGGTGCGCTTCATTCCCCTGCCGGTGGATGACAGCTGGTGCCGTGACTCCGGCCCCACCTTCATCTGCCATCCCGAGCTTGGCACCGCAGGGATCAGCTGGCGTTTCAACGCCTGGGGCGGCAAGTCGGCCCACGGTCTGGATGAGGGGCTGGCGCGACGCGTTCTCAACAGCCTGGAGCTGGAGTGCATCGGCAGCTTCCTCGCCAACGAAGGGGGCGCCATCCATGTGGATGGGGAGGGCACCCTGATAACCACGGAGTCGGTGCTGCTCAACAGCAACCGCAATCCCGGCATGACCAAAGTGGAGATCGAACGGATCTTCAGCCGCCTGCTCGGCATCGAGAAGACTATCTGGCTGCCGGGGGATCCGGACCACGTCACCGGCGACATGACGGACGGTCATGTGGACGGGGTCTGCGCCTTCAGCCGCCCCGGCCACCTGCTGGTGGACGCCACCCTGGACGGGCACTCCACCTATGGCCGCGTGGTGCGGGAGAACCGCCGAGCCCTGGCCCTGGCCACCGATGCGAGAGGTCGCTCCTTCGAGTGCCTCGAGCTGTTCGAGGCGAGCGAGGCGGTGGATGCCGAGGCGGAGGTGTTCTGCGCCTCCTACACCAACTTCTACATCGCCAACGGCGCCATCATCATGCCCGCCTACGGCGTAGGCGCGGACGAGGCGGCTGGGGAAGTGCTGAGGCGCGCCTTCCCGAACAGGCAGCTGGTGCCGGTGCGCATCAACCAGTTGGCCCACGGCGGGGGCGGCATTCACTGCATCACCCAGCAGCAGCCGGCCTGGCCGGTGCAGGGGTAAGTGTTTGGAGCGGCCTCGTCAGGCGTCTGCGAGGCCTCATGACGGGATCAGGGAGGAGAGATTCATGAACAAGGTCGTCGCAACCATGCAGTTTGCCTGTCAGGGGGAACGCGTGTCAGGGAGGGTATCCGGATGAGCAAGATCGTCGTCGCCACCACACAATTCGCTTGCAGCTGGGAGCTGGAGCGCAATCTGGACACAGCGGAGAGCCTGGTACGGGACGCCGCCGCCAGGGGGGCCAACCTGGTGCTGTTGCAGGAGCTCTTCGCCACCCCCTATTTCTGCATCGAGCAATACCACGGCCATCTGGCGCTGGCGGAGCCGTTCGAGCAGAGCCGGGTGCTGCGCCGCTTCTCGGCCCTGGCGCGGGAGCTGGGGGTGGTGTTGCCCATCAGCTGGTTCGAGCGCGCGGGCAACGCCTGCTTCAACTCCCTGGCGATGGCGGATGCGGATGGTCGCCTGCTCGGGGTCTATCGCAAGACCCATATCCCGAACGCCATCGGCTATCAGGAGAAGGAGTATTTCAGCCCGGGGGATACGGGGTTTCGGGTCTGGGACACGGCCGCCGGCCGCATCGGGGTCGGCATCTGCTGGGATCAGTGGTTCCCGGAGGCGGCCCGCGCCATGGCGCTGCAGGGGGCCGAGCTGCTGCTCTATCCCACCGCCATCGGCTCGGAGCCGGGGGCAGAGGGGCACGATTCCCGGGATCACTGGCAGCTGACCCAGCGCGGCCATGCCGCCGCCAACATCATGCCGGTGATCGCCGCCAACCGGGTGGGCCACGAGGTGGCGACCCGGGATCCCGAGTTGCAGATGCGCTTCTATGGCTCCTCCTTCATCACGGATCACAAGGGGGCCCTGCTGGCCGAGGCGGACAGGGATACCCCGGGCGTGCTGGTGCGGGAGCTGGATCTCGCCGCCATGGCCGAGGAGCGGCTGACCTGGGGCATCTACCGGGATCGCCGCCCCGAGATGTATGGCGCCTTGCTGAGCCTGGATGGGCAGGGCCAGCGGGGAGGGCGTCCATCATGAGCGCCTTGACCAAGATAGCCACAGCACTGGCCCTGCTGCTGAGTCTGGGGGCCCAGGCCGCAGAAGGGGCGGGGGAGGCGACAGAGGAGAAGGTGCTGCGCCTCTACAACTGGTCCGATTATTTCGCCCCCGATACCCTGAGCGAATTCACCCGGGAGACCGGGATCCGGGTCATCTACGACGTGATGGACAGCAGCGAGACCCTGGAGGCCAAGCTGATGGCGGGTCGCAGCGGGTATGACCTCATCTTCCCGGGGGACACGGTGGCGGAGCGGCTGATGCGGGCGGGCAGCCTGCAGCCCCTCGACAAGGGCAAGCTGCAACACCTGGGGGACATAGACCCCGGCCTGGCGCGGTTGCAGCAGGCCTATCCCCATGCGAAGGAGGCCGTGGTGCCCTACACCTGGGGCACCATAGGGCTCACCTACAATGCGGACGCTATCAAGCAGAGGATGCCGGATGCCCCGGTCAGCAGCCTGGACATGCTGTTCAAGCCCGAGCTGGCGGCGAAATTTGCAGATTGCGGCATCTCGGTCATCGACTCCCCGGACGAGGTGCTGGCGGTGGTGCTGCACTATCTTGGGCGGGATCCCCGCAGCGGCAAGGCGGACGATCTGGAGGCGGCCCTGGCCCTGCTCAAGGGGATCAAGCCCTATATCCGCAAGTTCCAGTCCCAGCCGGTGACCCAGCTGGTGAATGGGGATCTCTGTCTCTCCCTGGGCTACAGCGGTGACATGACCCAGGCCAGGCGCGCCGCCGCCGAGGCGGGCAAGCGGGTCGACTTCGAATACCGATTGCCGAAGGAGGGGAGCACTATCTGGATGGACACCATGGCGATCCCGGCGGATGCCCCCCATCCTGACTATGCCTATGCCTTTATCAACTTCGTGATGCGCCCGGCCAACATGGCGGCCATCACCAACAGCACCGGCTATCCGACTGCCAGTGCCAAGGCCAGACCCATGGTGGATGCCACCATGACGGCCAACCCGGATATCTACCTGGACGAGGCCAGCTACCAGCGGCTCATTCCGGGTCAGGATATAGCACAATCCCAGATGCGTGCCCGCATGCGAGCCTGGACTCGCTTCAAGAGCAGCCTCTGAACCCAGGAGTAGAACGATGTTTTCCCGACGCCACGTATTGAAACAACTGGTCGCCCTCGGCGCCATTGCCGGGTTTGGCAGCCTGCCCGGTGCCCGCGCGGCCTTCGCCGCCGGCGAACCCGGCGCCGCTGCTCGCTACCACATGCCGGAGGAGTCCTCCCCCCAGGCCCTGGTGTGGGTGGCCTTCGGGGCCACCAGCGAGATCTGGGGTCGCCACTACAAGGAGGTGCAGGCCACCATAGGGCGGCTGGTGCAGGCCATGGTGCCCTACACCCGGGTCAACGTGCTCTGCCACGAGGATGACGAGGCGCTGGCGCGCCAGTTATGCGGCGAGCGCAACACCCACTTCGTCCACGCCGAGATGGATGACATCTGGCTGCGGGATACCGGCGGCGTCTTCGTGCAGGACGAGCAGGGAGGGCTCGGGCTGGTGGACTTCAACTTCAACGGCTGGGGTGACAAGCAGGAGCACAGCCATGACGCCAGGGTCGCCGCCCTGGTGGGCCGGCAGACCGATGCCTATTACCTGCAGAGCGAGCTCATCGGTGAGGGGGGCGGCATCGAGGTGGATGGCAACGGCACCGCCATCATGACCGAGAGCAGCTGGATCAACAGCAACCGCAACCCCGGCCTCACCAAGGCGCAGGTGGAGGCGGAGCTCAAGGCCAACCTGGGGCTGCGCAAGATCATCTGGCTGCCGGGGATCAAGGGCCGTGACATCACGGATGCCCACGTGGACTTCTACGCCCGCTTCGTGCGCCCCGGGGTGGTGGCGATCAACATGGACAACGATCCCGACTCCTACGACTACAAGGTGACCCGCCAGCACCTCGCCATCCTGCAGCAGGCGACGGACGCCGACGGCAACAAGCTGGAGCTGCATCAGCTACCGCCGCCCCTGGGCGGGCGGGACAACAAGTTCAGCCGCAGCCCGGACTTTGCCGCCGGTTACATCAACTACCTGCCCATCAACGGCGCCGTCATCGCTCCCCAGTTCGGGGATGCCAGGGCCGACCGCCATTGCCGGGATCTGCTGGCCAGCCTCTATCCGGGGCGCAAGATAGTGCAGATAGACATAGACCCGGTGGCGGCCGGGGGCGGCGGCATCCACTGCATCACCCTCCATCAACCTGCCTGATCTTACGCGCAGGCCGCCTCTGGCGGTGTGACGCAGAACAAGGGGCGCCTCGGCGCCCCTTGTCCTTGCTGGCGTTCCATGGCGCCTCGCTCAGATCCCCGTCATGCCGATCTCGTCGAGCTGGACGTGAGGGGGTTGGCGCAGGGTATAGAGCACGGCCTCGGCCAGATCCTCCACCTGCAGCCAGCCGGGCTTGCGATCGCCCGGACAGGCCGGGGGCGGCACCTGCACCAGCCCGGGACAGAGGGTGTGGACCCGGATGCCCTGGTGCTGCACCTCTTCCCGCAGTGCCCGGGCGAACCCCAGGACCGCAAACTTGGCGGCGCAGTAGACACTGGCCCTGGCATAGCCGTGCCTGGCGGCCTGGGAGGCGATGTTGATGACGGTGCCGTGGCGGTTTGCCAGCATGTCCGGCAGGCAGGCCCGGGTCAGCAGGAAGGTGCCCTTGGCACAGGTATCCATCACCCTGTCCCACTCCGATTCCGGCAGATCCTGCACCAGGTGGTCGCTGCCGACCCCGCTGTTGTTGATGAGCAGATCGACGGGGCCGAGCCGCTCCCGGATCCGGGCATGGCCGTCCCGCACCTGATCGCCGTCGCACACATCCAGCGCCAGTGCCATGACTCGCACCCCGTATCGTGCCTCCAGTCTGGCCGCTTCCTGCTCCAGCAGCCCCAGGCGGCGGGAAGCCAGGATCAGCTCCACCCCCTGGCTGGCCAGGGCCTCGGCGATGGCCAGTCCGATGCCGCTGGCGCCGCCGCTGATGAGGGCCCGTGTTGCTCTCAGTTCGTTCATCTTGTGTTCTCCTCCAATGGTGCAGGCATTGTGGCGGGCGCCTTCGGCAGGGAACAGGGGAGGGGAAGGAGTGATTCGAACCCTGGTTCGTGTTTTGGCGTTCCGGTTCGAACTTTGGTTCTAAACGCCGCGACCAGCCGTTGGCTCGATTAGCCGTAAGGGGTAATCGGATGTTCGCGTAAATCAATTCTCCCCTATAACAGCCATCCATATTTCCCTGCTGCAGATGCCGCTGATTCATGGACACACCGGACAGCGGCATCTCGATCGTCCAATTACACTTCGCTCATCGAACCTGCATGGGACGGTAATAAACAAAAGAGCCGCCCTGGGCGGCTCTTTGCATCGGGGATGAATGAATCGTCACGGCGCCTTGGGCGGTTCCACCAGAGCGGTCGCCGGTTGGTCATCTTCCTTGATCCAGGCATCCAGCAGGGTGTAGCCCACCGCCAGCACCACGGGGCCGATGAAGAGACCGATGATCCCCAGTGCCAGCAGGCCGCCGATGACCCCCACCAGAATGAGGATGAGGGGCAGGTCGGCCCCGCGCTTGATAAGGAAGGGGCGCAGGAAATTGTCCATGGTGCCCGCCAGCAGGGACCAGACCAGCAGGAAGGTGCCCCAGGTGGTGTCCCCGCTCCAGTAGAGGTAGCCGACGCTGGCCAGCAGCACCGGGAAGGGGCCTATCTGGGCGACGATCAGCAGGAACATCAGCACCACCAGCACCATGACATAGGGAATGCCGGCGATGAGCAGGCCCAGGCCCGCCACCGAGGATTGCACCAGGGCGGTCACCACCACCCCCATGGCGACGGCACGGATGGCCTGGGAGGCGAGCACCACCGCATTGTCACCGCGCTGGCCCGCCAGACGGTGGGCGAAGCGGCGAATGCCTTCTGCCGCCTTCTCTCCCGAGTGGTAGAGCAGGCCGCAGATGGCCACGGTCAGCAGGAAGTGGACGAACAGCAGGCCGAGGTTGCCCGCCTGGGCCGCCAGCCAGCGGGCGGTCTGGCCGAAGTAGGGGGCCAGCTTGGTGAACAGCACCTGGCCGCCGCTCGCGAGGATCTGCTGCCAGAACTCATAGAGCTTGTCGCCCACCAGGGGCACTTGCTGCAACCAGAGCAGCTCGGGGGGCGGGGATTGGCTGAGCTCGGTGCCCAGCTCGATGAGCATGGGGGCCTTCTCCGCCACGTTGGCCAGCGTCATGAAGAGGGGAATGACGAAGATGAGCAGCAAGATGCTGGTCATCAGCAAGGCCGCCAGGGTGCGCTTGCCCCACAGCAGGCGCTGGGCCATCTGCATCAGGGGCCAGGTGGCGATGGTGATCATGGTCGACCACACCAGGGCGGGCAGGAAGGGGCGCAAGACCATGAAGCACGAGATGATGAGCAGGCTGAGGAACAGCAAGCCCAGGGTGATCTTGGCCAAATCCACTTTTTTCATGTTCATAGGGTTTCCCTGTCAGGGCATCCGCCCCTGGGTCTAGAGTCTTGTTTCAAGAGAGATAGTATCCACCAGAGGCCAGCGCTCAACCAGAGCCCCAGCCCGAAAAAGAGCACAAACTGACCAAGCAGGATAGCGATCGAACTACTGGTCAATAGCGGCAATGCCCACGCGCCCGCCACCATCAGCAGCATGCCCGCCAGCACCACGGCGCCGGTCAGCCACCGGGAATAACCGTCGCGCACCAGCGTAGCCCTTCCCCCGAGCCAGAGGCCCAGCGCCGCCAGCCCGATCCCGGCCAGATGGGCCGACTGGCTCAGGCCAGCGCAGACCAGTGCGACAGCGATCAGCAATCCCCAGGTGGATGAACGCTGATCCAGCCGCCAGTAGGGGCGAACCGCCAGCAGCAAGGCGCCAATCAGCAGGCCAACCGCCACATCGGAGATAAAGTGCACCCCGAGCCAGACCCGCGCCAGACCGGTGGTCAGCGCCAGCAACAGTGCCAGCGAGTAGGCCAGCCCGCGCCGGGCAGGCCAGAGCCAGCCAAGCAGCGCGCCCCAGAACAGCAAGGCCGAGGCGGTGTGACCGCTCGGCATGCCAAAGCCCTGGGCACTGTGAGTCGCCAGTTCAGGTTGCAGATGGAAGGGGCGCGGCCAGCCGATCCCCTCCTTGCTCGCCTGCACCAGCAGCCCGAGCCAGAGCATGGCAAAGAGCAGCTGGCGCAGCCGCGGCCACCCCAGCAGCGGGAGCAGCAAAGGTATCAGGGCAAGCTGAAAGCCGCCTGAACCAAACAGATTGCTGACCGACAGCCACCAGACATCGGCCCCCAGCCACTGTTGCAGGCGCATCATCAGCGGGATCTCGGCCTGATGCAGCGCATTGCCCTGCGCCACGAAATCGGCCTGCCAGCGCACCTCGCTCTCGGGCAGCTCGCCAAGCCGGGCTTGCAGCCAGTCGAGCTGCGCCGGGAAGCGACGCTGGTCAGGGGGCAGGTCGGCGGCCGCGATCAGCCTGGCATTCAGGATCTCGCCACCGAGATCCGGGGCCTGGAGCAGGGAGACAAACCCCGTCCCTCGCTGGACCCGCAGGGGCTCCAGGGTCTGGCAGGCGAACACCCTGGCCCGTTGCCAGCGCCCCAGCTCGCCGGTGACGCGACCCTGCAGGCCGGTCTCCTCGAACAGCTCGCGCAGGGCCGCCTGCTCCGGGGTCTCCCCCCTGTCGATGTAACCGCCGCTCAGGCTGTAGCGCGAGGAGAGCCTGTCCTGCACCAGCAGGATCCCTTGCTGGTGGCGGATCACGCAGGCGGCCGCAGAGGGAGGGGATTCGGCGCGGGAGGCGGGCAGGGCACCGCCCAGCAACAGCAGCAGGCAGAAGACGACTCGAAACATGATGACACCCAGGGGCAAGGAGTGGGGACAAGGGTCACAGAAATCAGACGGTCGGGCAATGGCTTGCAGGGGGCACCGACCCTGTGGGGGACGCAAGGATTGCCGTCTGCGCGGGCAGTCCCTAGTATTGGCGGCTATTGTTCTTCTCATTCACTACATTGTGGGGCTCTTCATGCGACAGTTCGGTTTCTTTCTGGGGATTGCCATCGGCGTCATCCTGATACTGTTTGGCAGCATCGTCATCTTCCAGGCCCTGCCTGCGGCGCTGGACGTGCTGGAGATGCCGAGCCGGATCCCCTTCGTGCGCGAGGTGTACACCTGGCTGATGAGCAGCGCCAACGGGCTCACCGCCCAACTGGAGCAGAACTTCCTGGAGGCCTTCCAGACGGTGCTCAAGCTGATCCTGCTCATCACCTTCATGTGGGTCTGCGTCAAGCTGGTCAACATGGGGGTGCTGATCATCCGGGCCGGCGTCGACCTTATCCGCACCGCCATCGAGCACAGCGAAGAGAAGGGTGCCAAGCCCACCGAGCAGGACCGCCATTTCTGATCTTCCCCTGCCACGGGTCAGATAAACAACAGGCCATCATGTGATGGCCTGTTTTTATGGTGGCATGACGCTTAAATAAGTCAGTTAAGCAGTTTTTCCAGCTCCGCTTCGGCATCCGCCCTGGCCTGATCGCTCAGGGTGCCGGAGGTCGCTTCCCGCTTCTCGCCCTGTTGCTGTACCGCCTTTTCGGCTTGCTGCTGCGCCGTGGTTGCGGCACTGATGGTGGTGGCGCTGCTGGCAGCTTGCTTGGCGCTGCTGGCAGCTTGCTTGGCGCTGTCGCTCACTGCCTTGGCGGCTTGCTGCTGCGCTGTAGTGGTGGCGCTGCTGACGGCCTGCTTGGCGCTGTCGCTTACCGCCTTGGCGGCTTGCTGCTGCGCCGTGGTTGCGGCACTGATAGTGGCTGCGCTGCTGGCGGCCTGCTTGGCGCTGTCGCTCACCGCCTTGGCGGCTTGCTGCTGCACTGTGGTGGCGGCACTGATGGTGGTGGCGCTGCTGGCAGCTTGCTTGGCGCTGTCGCTCACTGCCTTGGCGGCTTGTTGCTGCGCCGTGGTTGCGGCACGGATGGTCGCTGCGCCGCTGGCGGCCTGCTTGGCGCTGTCACTCACCGCCTTGGTCGTTTGCTGCTGCGCCGTGGTGGCGGCACTGATGGTCGCTGCGCTGCTGGCGGCCTGCTTGGCGCTGTCGCTCACCGCCTTGGCGGTTTGCTGCTGCGCCGTGGTTGCGGCACTGATGGTGGCTGCGCTGCTGGCGGCCTGTTTGGCCGAGTCGCTCGCCGCCTTGGCGGCTTGTTGCTGCACCGTGGTGGCGGCACTGCCGATCACCTGTTTGGTGGAGTCGGACAGGGCCTTGCTGGCGCTCTGTTGCAGGCCCCCCATCATGGTGCCCAGCAGAGAACTGCCCGCGCCCGTGAGCCCCTGACCGGCACCGGTCAGGGCCGTGGCGGCCGGGGTGGCCTGGGACTGCCAGCCCTGCATGGCGCTGGGCCAGGTCGGGGTGGCGGCCGTCAGGTTTTCCCCGAAGACCTGGGTCGCCCCGTCACCTTTTTGCACCATGACGGCGAGCTGGTTGGTGTCGGCGTTCCAGACCATGCCGGCCTGTTTGGCCACGTCCGGCACGGGGGCGTAGCGGGAGACCACGTAAAAGAGTGGCCCCTCCTGTTGCAGCTCGTCGGCGGTCTTGAGCAGCTGCATGGTGCTCTCGTAGTTGGGCCCCAGCATGGCGGTCATTCTGTCCTTGATCAGCGGCTGCTCGAACAGGTTGGCCTCGTTCGGATCGAAACCGACCAGCGGCTTGAGCAGGGCCCACATCAGCTGGCTGGTGGGGCTCATCATCAGCAGGGGGGCGAC
Source organism: Aeromonas sp. QDB17 (assembly GCF_027705305.1). NCBI lineage: Bacteria > Pseudomonadati > Pseudomonadota > Gammaproteobacteria > Aeromonadales > Aeromonadaceae > Aeromonas > Aeromonas sp. QDB17. The sequence continues at coordinate 56,509 of NZ_JAPDBP010000022.1, read as the reverse complement.
ACAGGCGGACAACATCAGGCTCAGGCAGGCAGCCTTGAGCAACGGCATGATACGCATTGACAACATATCCAGTTAATTATCTGATTATTAAGGGTTATTCATTACCGCATCCCGGCGATGCCGGTGGGGGCCCACGGCAGAACCCTGACAGGCCTTGGCGGGCGCAGGCAGGCTATCATATTGCTTCCGGAATGCCAGATGAGCTGACATTTATTGGTCAAGTCGAGGGCTCTGCTGGTCGCTTTACACTTTCACTCCCCCGTGACAGGAATTCCCATGATCCGTTGTGCAGGTTGTCTGCTGGCCCTTGGCTGGCTCTTCCCCGCGTTGGCCGCCCCGGCGTCCAACACCCTCAGCCACTCGGTGGGCACCGAGCTGGTGCTGCCCCTTGGTTCGCTGCCCGAGCGGGTGTGCTGGTATCAGGATCAGAAATACTCCCAGGGGGCCCGTATCCAGCAGGGGGAGCTCTGGCTGGAGTGCGCGCCGCAACAGGCGATGGAGACCAATGGCCCCCTGATCTGGCGAGAGGTGACGACGCCGTCACAGAGTGGTGAACCGGAGGGCAACCAGCGGACGATCCGGGTGGGCCAGTGAGCCTTTTCTTGATCCAGCTACAGACACGGGCGTGATCTCTATCGCATAATGCGGCTCTTTCTTCTCTTGACTGGGATCTAAGCAATGGCTCGTCGCTCTTCCAATGCACAACGTCGTCGCAGTAGCTGGTGGTACAAACGCTTGTTGGCAAGGGAGCGGGAAGAGCGCGAAGCGCGTTCCGTCCGGGATTGATACCGCATTGAACAACGGAGCCTCGGGCTCCGTTTTTATTAGTGACTAAACGTGCATTACCGCAGGCAGGTTTATTACCAGAGGTGGACAATGGTGCCGCTCTGCCAGTGCACAACGTCGTTGCCGCCGTGAGCTGGCGGTACAAACCCTTGTTGGCAAAGGAGCGGGAAGCGCGCGAGGGCGCAGTGTCCGGGATGGATACGGCATGGAAGAACGGAGCCTCGGGCTCCGTTTTTATTGGTGAATATAAGTGCATTACCACAGGCAGGTTTATTACCACAGGTGGATAATGATGCCGCTCTGCCAGTGCACAACGTCGTTGCCGTCGTGAGCTGGTGGTACAAACCCTTGTTGGCAAGGGTCGGGAAGCGCGCGAGGGCGCAGCGGCCGGGATGGATACCGCATTGAAAAACGGAGCCTCTGGCTCCGTTTTTATGGGTGACTAAAAGTGCATTACCGTAGGCAGGTTTATTACCACAGGTGGATAATGATGCCGCTCTGCCAGTGCACAACGTCGTTGCCGTCGTGAGCTGGCGGTACAAACCCTTGTTGGCAAGGGAGGGAAGCGCGCGAGGGCGCAGCGTCCGGGATGGATACGGCATGGAAAGACGGAGCCTCGGGCTCCGTTTTTCATTCATCAAAGACCGTCATGCGAGAACGGGGGCCATCAGGCCCCCGTTTTGCTTTTGCAGAGGTTGGCTGCCTGCGACTCAGCGCTGCAGGGCGGCCAGGGCCAGCTCGACCCGGTTGGCGTACTCGGGGTCGGCCTGCTCGAAGTGCCTGAGCTGGGCCGCGACGATGGCGTCATCCTCCACATTGATGAGGGAGCGGGCCAGGTTGGCGGCGAGGCGGGCACGCTGCCCCTCGTCCATCAGGCGGAAGAGATCCCCCGGCTGGCTGTAGTAGTCGCTGTCGTAGTCGCGAAAATCGTAGTGCAGGGCAGCCCCTTCCAGACTCAGGGCCGGTTCGTGCTGCTCGCTCGGCTGCTGGGTGCCGAAGCGGTTCGGTTGGTAGTTGGGGCTGGCGCCACCGTTGCTGTCCGCCCGCATGGCGCCGTCGCGGTGGGCGCCGTGGTGGAACGGGCAGCGCGGGGCGTTCACCGGCAGCAGGCCGTGGTTGACGCCGAGGCGATAGCGCTGGGTGTCACCGTAGGAGAAGAGCCGCCCCTGCAACATGCGATCCGGCGAGAAGCCGATGCCGGGCACCACGTTGGCCGGGGTGAAGGCGGCCTGCTCCACGTGGGCGAAGTAGTTGTCCGGGTTCTGGTTGAGCTCCAGCACGCCGACCGGGATGAGCGGGTAGTCCTTGTGGGGCCACACCTTGGTGAGATCGAACGGGTGGATCGAGTAGGTCTGGGCCTCGGCCTCTGGCATCACCTGCACATAGACCTTCCAGCGCGGGAAGTCCCCCCGCTCGATGGCGTTGAACAGATCTGCCTGGCTGGTCTCTCTGTCCTGACCGACGGCGGTGGCCGCCTCTTCATCGGTGTAGAAGCGGTGGCCCTGCTCGGTCTTGAAGTGGAACTTGACCCAGAAGCGCTCGTTGGCCGAGTTGATGAAGCTGAAGGTGTGGCTGCCGTAGCCGTTCATCTCCCGCAGGCTCCTGGGGATGCCGCGATCACTGAACAGTATGGTGACCTGGTGCAGGGATTCCGGGTGGCGGGACCAGAAGTCCCAGGCGGCGGTGGCGCTGCGCAGGTTGGTGCGGGGATCCCGCTTCTGGGTGTGGATGAAGTCGGGGAATTTCAGGGGATCGCGAATGAAGAACACCGGGGTGTTGTTGCCCACCAGATCCCAGTTGCCCTGCTCGGTGTAGAACTTCAGGGCGAAGCCGCGCACGTCGCGCTCTGCGTCGGCGGCCCCCTTCTCGCCCGCCACTGTGGAGAAGCGCAGGAACACCGGGGTCTGCTTGCCGACGACGTTGAACAGGTCGGCCTTGCTGAAGGCGCTGATGTCGTGAGTCACGGTGAAGGTGCCGTAGGCGCCCGAGCCCTTGGCGTGCACCACCCGCTCGGGAATGCGCTCGCGGTCGAAGTGGGCGAGTTTCTCCATCAACCAGATGTCTTGCATCAGGACGGGGCCGCGGGGGCCGGCGGTGAGGCTGTTGTTGTTGTCGACGACGGGGGCGCCGTTGGCGCTGCGCAGGGTCTTGTCGGTCATGGCGGGTCTCCTTGTGATGAGTCGCCAGACTAGGTGAAGTGGGGGAGCGGCTCCAATGGAGTGTGCCTAACCCTTTGATTGGTTTCGCTGATGGGGGGGGAAACAGACGCCAGCCTTGCGGCAAGATGGGATTCAGCCAATCAGGAGGTCTCATGTCCATCACCATTCGCCGCGCCGGGCCGGAAGATGCCGCCGCCCTGCGGGATCTTCACGCCATGCCCCATGCCCAGGCGGGCACCCTGCAACTTCCCTTCCCCTCCCTGCAGCAGTGGGAGCAGAAGCTGACCCCGCGGGATGGCATCTACAGCCTGCTGGCGGAGTGGGAGGGGGAGGTGGCGGGCGCGCTGGTCCTGATGGTGGAGCCGGCCCCCCGTCGCCGCCACGTGGCGAGCATCGGCATGGCGGTACACGATGACTGGGCCGGGCGCGGGGTGGGCACCGCCCTGATGCAGGCTGCGCTGGATCTGGCGGACAACTGGCTCGGCTTGACGCGGGTGGAGCTGACGGTCTGGGCCGACAATCAGGCAGCCCTGGCCCTCTATCGCAAGGCGGGCTTTGTGGAGGAGGGCGTTGCCCGGGATTACGGCCTGCGTCATGGGGTGCTGGTGGATGCCCTCTACATGGCCAGGGTGCGCCGATGATCGACTATCGCGAGCGCCTGACGCCGGTGCTGCGGGCACTGGAGCAGGATCCGGATCTCTCCATCGAGGCGCTGGCGAGTCGCGCCTGCCTCTCCCTCTACCATTTCCACCGGGTGTTCACCGCTGTGGTGGGGGAGGCCCCCGGCGAGATGTGCCGCCGCCTGCGGATGCAGCGGGCGGCCTGGCAGCTCTGCTACACCGATGCCAGCGTCACCGCCATCGCCCTGGGGGCGGGGCTTGGCAGCTCCCAGGCTTTCGCCAAGGCGTTTCGTCGTCACTATGGTTGCACCCCGGGGGCGTTTCGCCGCGACAAGGGCAAGAATGGACACCTGGATCGCAAGGAAGGACACGCATGGCAAGGGGCACTCCCTTATGCTGAAGGCCACTCATCAGCAAGGAGCAACACCATGAACACCGTCGAGATGGACGCCCGCACCCTGGCCTATATCCGCGTGACCGGCCCCTATGGCGAAGGGTATGACGCCGTCTGCCATCGCCTTCACCAGTGGGCCGCGCCCCGTGGCCTGGAAGGGGGAGAGTGGATCTTCATCTACCACGACAACCCCGAGGTGACGCCGCCGGCCCAGTGCCGCACCGACATCGGCATCAGCGTACCGGTGGGGACCCTGGGGGCGGGGGAGGTGGAAATTCAGCTCATCCCCGCCGGGCGCTACGCCCAGTCCCGCTATCTCATCACGGATCGCAGCCAGTACGGGGAGCGCTGGCAGGAGCACATTGGCGATATCGTCGCGGCCGGGCTCGCCTTTGGGGACGGCCCCTGCTTCGAGCTCTATCACAGCGTGAGCAATGACCCCCTGCGCGATGACGTGAGCTTCTGCTCCAGCGTGCGCTAGGCAGGCGGCAATAAAACGAGGCGCCCAAGGGCGCCTCGTTTAATTTGGGGTCCATGACCACCGCAGATATCAGGGCTGGCTGGGCACCTTGTTGCGGCGGGACTTCCACCACCAGCGAAGCCGGATCTGGGAGATGAGCATCCCCGCCAGCATCAGGGCGCAGCCGACCACGGCCCGTTCGTCCAGATGTTCCCCCAGCAGCAGGACACCGCCGATGGCGGCGAACACCGTCTCAAGGCTGAGGATGATGGCGGCGTGGGCCGGATGGGCACCGCGCTGCCCCACCACCTGCAGGGTATAGCCGATGCCGACCGAGACCAGACCGGCGTAGAGCAGCGCCTGCCATCCCGCCACGGCACCACTCGCCGTCGGGGTCTCGATGATGAAGGCCGTGGCCAGGCTGAGCAGGCCGCACACCACGAACTGCACCCCGGCAAGACGAATGGGGGCGACCCGGTTCGAGTAGTGATCCAGCACCAGCAGGTGCACGGCCCAGAACAGGGCCCCGATCACTTGCAGCAGATCGCCGTAGCCGATGGTGAACTCCTCGGTGACGCTGAGGTAGTAGAGCCCGGCCATGGCGATGAGGGCGCCTACCCAGGTGTTGGCCCCGGTCTTGTGGCGCAGGGCCAGGCCGATGACGGGGACCAGGATGATGTAGAGGCCGGTGATGAAGCCCGCCTTGGCGGCCGTGGTGTAGAGCAGCCCCACCTGTTGCAGGGAGGCGGCGGAGAAGAGCACGGTGCCGGCGATGAGGCCCCCGGTCAGCAGCAGGCGGTGATCACCGGCAGGCTGGGGCGGCTGGCGTGACTTGAGCCACCACAAGAGCGGCAGCAGGGAGAGGGCGCCCAGCAGGAAGCGCAGGCCGTTGAAGGTGAAGGGCCCCATGTGATCCATCCCCAGACGCTGGGCGACGAAGCCCAGCCCCCAGATGGCGGCGGCCATCAATAACATCATGTTTGAACGCATACGGAATCATCCCTGAGAAAGAGTCTCGGCGGCACTCGGGCCCCGCCATTACGATACCTGCGAGAAGGGGCGTTTGTCGTCAGCCATTTGTTGCCGGGCGAGGGCAGGATCAGCGGCTGGCCAGCTTGGCGAGCAGGGGCAGCAGGGCGAGCAGCAGCAGGTTGCCCCTAAGGATCCAGATCACCCAGAACTGCTGCTGGGTGGAGACAAGGGGAGCCCGTCCCTGGCGCAAGGATCGGCGCCAGTGGTGGAACAGCCGGCTGGGGTAGCCAAAGCTGATGGCCATGGCGAAGAACATCAGCAGCTTGGTGCGGTAACCCGGATTGGCAAACAGGATGGCCGGTGGCTGGGGATGGGCGACCACCAGCAGCACGCCCGTGATGAAGATGAGCAGCAGGGCCAGGGCGGCCAGGCTGTCAGCCAGCAGCAGCTTGCGCACCTGCTCGATGGACATGCCGCGCCGGAACAGGAAATACTCCGAGGTGATGGCACCGGTCAGGGTGATCACGGCGCAGTAATGGAGGGCAGTCAGCAGTTCCGGTTTCAACATCCAGGCCAGTTCCTTCTCGTTGGCCACCTGATGCGCTTCCCTTTGGACGCCATCAGGTGGGGCTGATATTCTGACACTACACGATGTCAGGGGATAGCATGGAGTCAGGGTTGGATAAGCGAGCAGTCTCCAAAAAGACCTGGTCCCTGGTGGCACGGATGCGCCTGGGCCTGCTTCTGCTCTTCATTCCCGTCCTGATGCTGGGCGCCATCTACTACCTGCACATGGAGCGCAGCCTGCAGCGAGAGCTGCAACAGCGCCTGCTCGCCACCAATCACCAGTTGCGCCACGTCTTCATCGAGCCCTACCTGAACGAGATGGAGCGTCAGTTCTCCCTCATCTACGACCAGATCAAGGTGGAGGACATCAGCGGCCCCCGTCTGCGCAACACCGACTCCTATCTCAGGGAGTGGCGCCTCTACAAGGGGGTGATGGCGGATCTCATCTACATCTATGTGGGCACCGCCGAACGCCAGATGCTGATCTACCCCGAATGGCAGGCGGATGCGGACTTCGATCCCAGGGTGCGCCCCTGGTATCAGCTGGCCAGCCAGCATGTGGGCAAGATGGTCTGGACCGAACCCTACTACGACTACACCAACGGCACGCTGGTGATCGCCCTGGCGCGGGCCATCACCGACAAGGAGGGCAAGGTGCGGGGGGTCTTCGCGGTGGATGCAATCCTGGCCCCCTTCTCCGCCCAGCTGAACCGGCAGTGGAACAGCGGTTACCAGATGATCGTCAACCAGTCGGGCAAGGTGCTGGCCCACCCCGATCCCTCACAACTGCTCAAGCCCATGACCCACCCGACCTGGCTCTCCCGCTTCAGCGGGGAGGACGGCATCTTCCTGGATCAGGCGTCTCGCCAGTTCGTGGCCTACAGCCGCCTGCCGGACCACAACTGGGTGCTGATCAGCGTGTTGCCCGCCTCCAGCATCCAGGCGGTGGTGGCGAGCGCCTCCCTCAACGTGCTCGGGATCATCGTGCTGGCCAGCGTGCTCTACATGGTGCTGGCACTGATCTGGTCCCGTTATTTCAGGCGGATGCTGGACGAGATCTCCACCGTGATCCGGGCCAGCCGGACCCAGCCTGACGAGGTGCACCAGGGGGGGATGCGCGAGCTCAGGCACGTCTATGCCGAGCTGGCGGAGGTGAGCAAGGATTATCACGAGGTGCGCCAGCAGGCGAACCTCGACAAGCTGACCGGCCTTTACAACCGGCGCTTCTTCGACGAGCGGTTGAATCGGCTGCTGCTCGATCAGGACCGCTTCTGCCTGGCCATGATCGATCTGGACGGTTTCAAGCGGATCAATGACACCTATGGTCACCAGACCGGGGACGTGGTGCTCAAGCGGGTGGCCAGCTTTGGCGCCAAGCTGCTGGGGGATCATGGCTGGGTATGCCGCTATGGCGGGGAAGAGCTGGTGGTGCTGTTCGCCAATCCGGATATCCACTTCTGCCAGATGCTGCTGGAGCAGTACAGGATGGGGGTGGCCTCCCTGCACTGGCGTGAACCCGGTCTTGGGATCACCTTCAGCGGCGGCCTGGTGGCGAGTGCCCCCGGGCTTGGGGCCAGGAGCCTGCTGACCATGGTCGATGCCGAGGTCTATCGCGCCAAGGGTGACGGCAAGAATCGCATCTACATGGTGGATCCCCTGGCTCCCCGGGACGACTCGCCCTCAGGGGATGGCATGTTGAGCAAAGAAGAGGCCTGAGGGCCTCTTCTTCATTGCGCGGATCAAGGGTGCAACTGCCAGGTCCAGAGGGGCCAGCCCAGCTCCTCGGCGCACTGGCGCAGGGCGGGGGCCGGATTGACCGCATGGGGATGGCTCACCGCCTGCAGCATGGGCAGATCGTTGTGGGAATCGCTGTAGCCAAAGCTCCCCTGCCAGAGGTGTTCCTTTCCGGCAAAGAGCTGGTTGATGCGGGCCACCTTGCCTTCGCGAAAACTCAGGGTGCCGCGGGTCTGGCCGGTCAGCATGCCGGCTTCCTCGTCGAGCAGGATGGCCACGCAGTGATCCATCCCCAGCATCTGCGCCATGGGGGCCACCAGATGCTCGCCGGAGGCGGAGATGAGCACCAGCTCGTCGCCACGCTGGCGGTGCCACTCGATGCGGGCCAGCCCCTCGGGGTAGAGACGCTCCCGCAGCACCTGTTCGGCAAAGCGGGTGCAGAGGGAGTCGAGCCACTGGCGCGTCCTGCCTGCCAGCGGTTGCAGGGTGAAGGCCATGTACTGGTGCATGTCCATCTTGCCCTGATGGTAGAGGGACATCATGGCCTGCTCCTCGGCCACCATGCCCGCCGGGGCCAGCTCCTGGGCCACCATGTACTCCAGCCAGAGGCTGGCGGAATCCCCCGCTATCAGGGTCTCGTCCAGATCAAACAGTGCCAGGGCCATGGCTGCTCCTCGGGTTGGCTGCCAGCATCGGGGTACTGGCTGAAAAATGAATGGGATTCATGGCGTTATGCTACCTCACAGAGTTGATCCCGGGCCACCACCAGGGTCACGGCGCTGCCTACCGGCAGCAGATCGCCGGCACGGCGGTTGAGGCAATCCACCGTCAACAGCCCCGCCTCGCACTCCACCTGATAGCGGATGACGTTGCCGAGCAGCTGCTGCTGGCGAACGATGCCGGGCAGGCTGGGCTCGTGGCTGACCGCCCCTGCGGGCAGCAGGGTGATGGACTCCGGCCGCAGCGCCAGCTTGCCGCGAAAGCGCGGGCCGAACAGGGATTTGGCCTGCTCGCCACCCAGCAGGTTGTAGTTGCCGATAAAGCCCGCCACGAACTCGCTGGCGGGGCGGGTGTAGATCTGCTCCGGCGTGCCGCTCTGGACGATGGAGCCCTTGTTCATCAGGAAGATCCGATCCGACAGGGTCAACGCCTCCTCCTGATCGTGGGTCACGAAGATGGTGGTGAGCTCGAGGCGCTGCTGGATCGCGCGGATCTGCTGGCGCAGGCTGCGGCGGATGCGGGCATCCAGCGCCGAGAGGGGCTCATCCAGCAAGAGGATCCGGGGTTGCACCACCAGGGCGCGGGCCAGCGCTACCCGCTGGCGCTGGCCGCCGGAGAGTTCGCCCGGATAGCGGCGCTCGAAGCCGGTCAGCTCCACCAGCGCCAGCGCCTCTTGCACGCTGGCGGCGAGATCCCGCCCCGGCTGGGGCTTCATCTTGAGGCCGAAAGCAACGTTGTCCCACACCGTCATGTTGGGGAAGAGCGCATAGCTCTGGAACACCATGCCGATGCCCCGCTTCTGGGGCTCCTGCCAGGTAATGTCCTCACCGGCCACCCGCACCTGACCGCCATCCACCGGGGTGAGCCCGGCCAGGGCCCGCAGCAGGGTGGACTTGCCGCAGCCGGAGGGGCCAAGCAGGGTCACCAGCTCCCCCTTGCGGATGCCGAATTCAATTCCCTCGAACACCTTGGTGTCGCCGTAGGATTTGTGCAGTTGATTCACTTCTAGATGGAACATGTTGATTCACCGATGAAATCTGTTGGCTGCCCAGGTGAGCAGCAGGGTCAGCAGGAAGTAGCTCATCACCAGTGCGCTGGTGAAGTGGCCCGAGGTGGCACGCATGTTGTAGAGGTAGACCTGCAGGGTCTCGTAACGGGTGCCCACCAGCATGTTGGCAAACACGAACTCCCCGAGCAGGAAGGAGAGGGAGAGAAACAGCGCCGCCAGCAGCCCCTTGCGCAGGCAGGGGATCACCACCAGCAGGAAGGCGCGGGCACTGCTCGCCCCCAGCAGGTGAGCGGCATCCATCAGATCCTTGAGCGGCACCCCTTGCAGGCTGTTGGCCAGCGCCCGGTACATGAAGGGGAGGACCACGGTGAACCAGGTCCCGATCAGGATCCACGGCGTGCCGATAATCGGCAGCACGCCGTCAGCGTAGATCTGCAGCAGCCCCACCGAAGAGACCACGGGCGGCACCGCGAAGGGGAGCAGGATCAAGAGGTTCATCCAGGGATCCAGCCTGGGGAAGTAGTAGGCCACCACCAGCACGGTAGGCACCAGCACCAGGGTCCCAAGCAGCAGGGTAGCGAAACAGACCAGGAGGCTGCGGCCAAAGGCCGCCAGAAAGCGCGGGTCGCCCCAGAGTTTGAGATACCACTCGAGGGTGAAGCCGTCCGGCAGCAGGGTCGCCCCCCAGCGGGTGGAGATGGAGTAGAGAAAGGTAGCCAGCAGCGGCAGCAGCAGGGTGGCGACCAGCGCCCCCAGCACCCATCTGGGCCAGCGCGGCGTCAAATCATGCATGGGATTGCCCCTTGTTCACATAGCTCTTTTTCAGCAACCACTGGTTGGCGGCCGTCACCACCCCCAGCAGCACCATCAGGATCACCGCCAGCGCCGCCGCGAGATTCGGCTCGAGGAAGATGTCGCCGGAGACCAGACTGGCCACCCGGATGGTCACCAGGTTGAAGTTGCCGGTGGTGAGAGCGTAGGCAGAGGCATAGGCTCCCACCGCGTTGGCAAACAGGATGATCAGGGTGCCGAGCAAGGCGGGCGTCAGCACCGGCAGCGCCACGTGCCACACATACTGCCCCTTGCTGGCGCCGAGCAGCGCGGCCGCTTGCGGCCACTCATCCTGCAGCGCATCGAACGCCGGGTAGAGCAGCAGCAGGGCAAGCGGGATCTGGAAGTAGGTGTAGATGAGGATAAGGCCGCTGCCCGAGTAGAGGTTGAAGCCGTCGATAAGGCCCCAGGATTTCAGCAGCAGGGTCACCGCACCGTTGATGCCGAGCACGATGATGAAGGCGAACGCCAGCGGCACACCGCTGAAGTTGCCGGTCATGGTGACAAAGGCCAGCAGCAGCCGCTTGACCCTCTCACCGCTGTGGCGCAGCGCGGCTGCCCCGAGGGTGCCGATGGCAAGCCCCGCCAGACTGGCGATACTGGCGATGCGCAGCGAGTTGCCGAACGATTGCAGGTAGAAGGGGGAGCTCAAAATCTCCCGGTAGTAGTCGATGCCCCAGCCATCCGGGGTCTGGAAACTGCCCACCAGCACCCACACCATGGGGGCGAGCTGGAACAGGATCATCAAGAGGATAAACGGCAGCAGCACCAGGACCGGCAGCCAGTGGCGGCGCACCCGGCGTGGCTTCACCTGTTGATCCGCGAGGATCTCGGTGGTGGCAGGCATCATCAGTGCACCTCGCGCATAAAGGCCGCCTTGAGCAGCGGGGGGGCTGCCGGCTTGTCGTGGGGAACTCCCAGCAGATCCGCCATCAGGGCGCAGAGCTGGGTCTGGGCGATCGCCACCCCATCCGGCCAGCGCTCGACGAAGGCGTCGCCAAAGAGCCAGAGTGGCACAGTGCGCTCCTCGGCCAGGGTGCCGCCATGGCTGAGATCGTTGTTCATGCCGTGATCCGAGGTGATCACCACCTGATACCCCTCTGCCAGCCACTGGGGCAGCAGGTCGGCCAGCAGGCTGTCCATGCGGCGCGCCTGATTGCGGTACTGGCGGGAATCGAGACCAAACTGGTGGCCCGCATCGTCCACCCCCATGGGGTGGATCAGCAGAAAATCGGGGTCGTACTGGCTGCGCAGCCACTCGCCGTCCATCAGCAGGTGGCTGTCGGGGTAGGCGTCATCCCAGTAGAAGCAGCCGTGCTGGATGGGCAGTTGCTCATCGTGGGTAAAGCGATCGCGGGCCGCCAGCCAGGGGCTCTTGTTGTAAAGCTCGCTCACCCAGTGGTAGGCCGCCGCTGCGGTGCGTTTGCCCGAGGCGCGGGCCAGATGGAAGATGGAGTCATGCAGACTGAGACGACTCACCCCGTTGTGGGTGATGCCGCTCGCTACCGGCGGAACGCCGGTCAGGATGCACTCGTAGAGAGGCCGGGAGAGGGATGGCAGGGCGCAGCTGAGGGTCGTATAGAGGCCGCGCTCCGCCTCCACCATGCCTGCGAGGTAGCCCATCCCATGGGCTACCCCGGCAGAGAGGCCATCCACAAGTACCACTATCACCTTGTGTTGCACTGGCCGCTCCTTACTGCATGTAGATCATGACGTTCTCTTGCCACTGACGCGGCAGGGCCTTGGAGCTCTGCTCCCAGGCGGCGTGATCCTGCACCGGCTTGGCCTTGGCATACTGCTCGGCCGGCAGCAGCTTGGCCTTCACGTCATCCGGCAGCGCAACGTTGCTGCGGATCGGGCGGGCATAGCCGCGGGCCAGGTTGATCTGACCGGCATCGGAGAGGATGTATTCCCGCGCCAGCTTGGCGGCGTTGGGGTTCTTGGCCCACTTGTTGATGATGGTGGTGTAACCGGCGATGACGGAGCCGTCGCTCGGGATCACCACTTCAAACTTCTTGGGGTCGATCTGGTCGCGGTAGTTGAGGGCGTTGAAGTCCCACAGCACCCCCACTTCCACTTCGCCCTTCTCGATGTTGGCGATGGTCGGGTCATTCAGCGACAGGCGACCCTGCTGGGCCAGCTTGCCGAACAACTCCAGGGCGGGCTTGAGATTCTTCTCGCTGCCACCGGTGGCATAGGCCGCCGCCAGCACACCGTTGTTGGCTTGGGAGGCAACACCCACATCACCCAGCGTCACCTTGTAGTTGCCGCCCAGCAGCGATTGCCAGCTGGTGGGGGCTGCCTTGACCAGATCCTTGTTGATCAGGAAGGCGATTGTGCCGGTATAGGCCAGCATCCAGTGACCATCCGCATCCTTGGCCCAGTTGGGAATGTCGGCCCAGGTGGAGGGCTTGTAGGGTTGGGTGACCCCCTGCTTGACCGCGACCGGGCCGAAGGCGCCGCCCACGTCGCCGATGTCGGCGGTGGCATTGGCCTTCTCGGCGGCAAACTTGGCGATCTCCTGGGCGGAGCTCATGTCGGTATCCTGATGCTTGATGCCGTAGATGCTGCCGAGCTGCTGCCAGGTATCCTTCCAGTTGGCCCAGCTGTCCGGCATGCCGACGCTCTGGAGCTGGCCCTCACCGCGGGCGGCTTTTTCGAGATCCGCGATGTTCTCGGCGGCAAACAGCGGTTGACTGATGGCCACCAGGGCCAGTGCACTTGCGATCACGCTTTTCATCATCCCATCCCTCTGGACTAGGTCAGTTAAGGTTCGAGAGGGATGCTAGAGGGGAAATATGACGGTGGCGGGGCGCTTTGATGGCAGTTTCGTGACAATCGCCCTGTCATGGCGCTGTCATCAGGGGCGGTTACAACTCGGGGTCGACAACCTCTGGTCTACTCCAGTGGTGTGCAAATCCGAATGACCGACAGGGATGTGACAGTGACAGAGCGATTGAGTGAACAGGGGATGGCCGATGGCCGCACACCCTCCAAGTGTGAACTGATTTGCCGGACCCTGCGCCGCTATATCGGCAGCGGACACCTGGCGGCGGGGCAGCAGCTGCCCGCCGAACGGGCCCTGAGCGAGCGATTCGCCACCACCCGCATCACCATCAAGGAGGCACTCTCCAGCCTCGAGGCGGACGGCCTCATCTACCGGGCCGAGCGGCGCGGCTGGTTCGTGGCGCCGCCCCGCCTCACCTACGATCCTGCCATCCACACCCACTTTCACCAGTGGATTGGCGAGCAGCAGCGCACCGCCGAGACCCGGGTGCTGGCCCATGGCAACCAGCTTGCCAGCAGCGAGTTGTGCCGCTGGATGGGTCTGGAACCCTTTACGCCGCTGTATGAAATTCGCCGCCAGCGGCTGATCGACGGTCGCCCGGTGCTCCACGTCAGCCATCACCTGCTGGCGAGCCGTTTCCCCGGCATCGCCAGCGCTCCTCTGGCCAGCTCCCTCACCGAGCTTTACCGGCAGCGCTATGGCATAGGCCAGGGCTGGGCGAGCCTCGAGATCACCCCCTCGGCGGCCCGGGGAGAGATAGCCCGCGCTCTCAACCTGGCCCAGGGGAGTGCCGTGCTGCGCTTGGTGCGGGTCAATCATGACGAGGAGGGGAAGCTGGTGGATTGCGACATCGAGCACTGGCGACCGGACGCCATCCGCATCTGCCTGGATACCCGGGCACTGCAACCGCTCGCCACCGGCGCGCGGCAGGTGCAACTGGCAGAGTAGCGGCGTTCTGGCGCTGACATGGCGGATCCCGCAGGATCCACCGGGATCAGTTGTCGATGTTGGGGATCAGATCGTCGAAGCTCTGGTAGCCGCAGTCCGCCAGTTGCAGCGACATGGTGTAGGTCTTGCTGCCCTCCCGCTGGCCGATGGCGGGGCGGTTGAGCTTGAGCTCCTGATGCCAGTACTCCTTCATGCGATCGATCAGCGCCATGGCCTCGCTCTCCCCCAGATGGAGCTGGCACAGGGCCATGTAGTTGTTGGGCCTGTGCATGTTCTCCACCAGATAGTCCCCCAGCACCGACATGGCCTGGCGCGCCTGCTGGCGGGCGAAGCGGCTGTGCTGCTCGAAGCTGATGCGCTCGCTGATGAGGAAATGGTAGCTGTTGTCGATGCCAAGCTGCAGGATGCCGAGCTTCTCCAGCTTGCGCAGATAGAGGTAGCAGGAGGCATCGGTCAGGCCGTACTCCCGCTTGAGATCGATAAGGGTCTTGTCGCGCCAGAAGATGTTGGCGAGAAAGGCATAGAGCCCCGGCTCCTTGTGAAACGCCTCGTCCTGCTCCTGGGTGAAGACGGCCCGGCGGCTCTGGGCATCCTGGGTCCGGTCCAGCAGCTCTTCGAAGGAGAGTCCCACCAGATGGCAGATCTCCAGCAGGGTGTCGAACGGCAGGGAGGGCTTGTTCATCATGCGCTTCACGGTGGCGATGGAAACCCCCATGGCTTCTGCCAGGGTCTGATAGCGGATCCCCTTGTCGGTCAGGGTTTTCTTCAGGGTGTCGAGGATGTGATTGGCCAGTGTCTGGCTGTAGGTCATGCAACTATTCCTTTATCTGCATTTTTAGTCGTGTCAGAAATTGAGTGGTTTGTCTGTATCGGGCTCAAATTTTGACACCTAGAAAAACCAGAGGAGGGTAACCCGGTGATAATGGCGGAAATGGCCTGACCAGTTGTGGTGCAAGGTGGCAGAAAGTGACACTCGGTGGTGCATATCCTTCAACCTTTCAACATTTTGCTGGTGATGCATATTACATCGCACATAATTCAACACGAATCGGATTCAATACCTTCCTGGTTGAGAAAACGATTGTTTGCTTCCAATTTAAGGGTTTTTTTAACCGCAAGGTTTTATTCTTTCCTGGCATTGAGCGGAACTCGCAAGAGGTCCGCTTTTTTTCTTTTCTCCGAATCTGAGCCCGTCGTCAAGAATGGGGCGCAGTTTTGGTACTTCCTGCGCCACCGACCCCGGAAGGCAGTCCTTTATTCCCCCTGACCGGCAAACAGCTTGGGGATCTCCCGCACCAGCCAGCTCTTGGCCTTGCCCATGGTGTCCCGCCGCCAGGCCAGCACGACCTGGATCTGGTGGCGATATTCGGGACTGATCACCTTGAGTCTGCCCGCCTTGATGTCCTCTTCAATCCAGCGTTGCGGCATGGTGCCGATGCCGAGCCCCGCCAGCAGGGCGTCCCGCTTCTCCCCCATGGTGCTGACGGTCAGGCGCGGCTGCTTGTCGAGCAGGCGGTAGGTGAGCACCGGCTTGCGCAGTGCCGTGTCGGCTACCGCGATGGCGCGATAGCGGCGCAGGGTCTCGTCCGCCAGGGGCTCGGGTTCCTGATGCAGGGGGTGATCGGGGTGGGCGACGTAGAGCATCACCTCCTCCCTGAGCACCTGGTGCTTGATGCCGGTCATGGCGATATCGGCATTGAGAGAGGAGATGAGCAGGTCGGCGCGGCCATCTTCCAGGCACTCCCAACTGCCCGCCAGCACCTCGGCGCGAAACCTCAGCCGGGTATCGGTCTGTTCGGCCAGCCGATCCACCAGGGGGTAGAGAGCCTGTACCGGCATCAAGGCGTCGACGGCGATGGTGATGTCGGTCTCCCAGCCACGGGAGAGGGCCCGGGTCTCCCCCACCAGGTGCTCGGCCGCCTCCAGCAGCACCCGGCCCCGCTCCAGCAGCATGCGGCCCGCCGGGGTGAACTTGGTCCTGTGGCCGCTGCGGTCGAACAGCATGGCGTCCAGCTCGTCTTCCAGCTTTTGTACCGTGTAGCTCAGCGCCGAAGGCACCTTGCCCAGCTCGTCGGCCGCCGCCGCGAAGCTGCCACGGCGGTCGATGGCGTCCAGCACCCGGATCGCCTCCAGGGTCAGCGCCCGCTCCTTGTTCGATTCCTTGGCCATATCCAACCTTCAATTTTTTTGAATGTGTTTACCAGATTATCTCGCTAACAACTTAGGGGAAGTCACTTTAATATTCAATCAACGCTTAGGCAGGAACGCCTGGCAGCCAAATAAAAGGTAGTTCCGGGCTGAGACATCCCCAAACACGATGTCTGATGTCAGCAAAAGAACAACATAGTATTTGAATGATCTCTTGCATGGATGCATTGATTCGGGCCCAAGGGGCCTTGGCAATGACATAAAACCCAAGAGAGTGAATGAACATGAAAAACGTAATCAAGATGCTGGCCGTTGCAGGCCTGATGACCGCAGGTGCCGCCCAGGCTTCCGTTCCCGCTGACTTCAATGCCGCCCCGGGCGTGCTGTTCGTCAACTGGAGCGCCACCGCCGCGATGGACGGCAAGGCCAACCCCATGCTGGAGGTGCGCGACGAGTCCGGTGATCTGCTGGCTTCCGTCCACGCCAACCTGATGGGCACCCAGCAGGTCGCCATCCCGAACCGCACCCAGGGCAAGCTGACGGTGAGCCTGGGCAACGAAAGCAGCAGCTACCGCATCCCCTTCGGTCTGGGTGACGGTCGCCAGCGTTAATGAACCAACTTGGTCAGTGAGGAGCACACCATGATGAAATTGAGAGCCGCAGAAGCACGGGGCAAGGCCAACTTTGGCTGGCTGGATGCCCGTCACAGCTTCTCCTTCGGTCACTACTATGACCCGGAATGGATGGGACACTCTGCCCTGCGGGTCATCAATCAGGATCGGGTGGCGCCGGGTGGCGGTTTCGCGACCCACCCTCACGCCAACATGGAGATCCTCACCTGCGTGCTGCAAGGCACCATAGAGCACAAGGACAGCCTCGGCCACGCCGAGCAGATACCGGCGGGGGATTTCCAGCTGATGAGCGCAGGGTCCGGCATCCGGCACAGCGAGTACAACCCCTCGCAGACCGAGCCGCTCTCCCTGCTGCAAATCTGGATCGAGCCGAATGAACACGGCACGACCCCGGGTTATCAGCAGAAGAAGATTGAAAACAAGCCCGGGATGACGCTGGTGGCATCACCGGACGGCGAGGCGGGATCCTTCAGGATCCGCCAGCAGGCCAGAGTGTGGCGTCTGCAGCTCGCAGAAGGGGAGACCCTGGAGTGGGCACTGCAAGGGCGTCATGGTTACCTGCACATGATTTCAGGGGAGCTGACCGGCAACGGTCTGGCTGCCCGACCCGGCGACGGGCTGCTCAGCCGCGACGAGTCGAGCTGGGTGCTCACCGCCTCCAGGGGGAGTGAAGCCCTGCTGTTTGACCTGCCTTGATAGAAAAATCTTGGCGAAATGAATGAGTTAACAATTAGCTTTTACACTGTAAATACCATGATGGTAAGCAAAGGAATATGACGATGGACAAGATGAAAGATGTGGCACTGCTGGTGGGTCGTGTACTGCTGGCGCTGATGTTCGTGATGGCTGGCTGGGGCAAGATCGGCGGTTACGCCGGCACCCAGGGTTACATGGAAGCCATGGGCGTGCCCGGGTTCATGCTGCCCCTGGTGATCCTGCTGGAGCTGGGTGGCGGTCTCGCCATCATGCTGGGTCTCTTTACCCGCAGCCTCTCCGTGTTGCTGGCCGGTTTCACCCTGATGGCCGCCTTCATCTTCCACTATCAGCCTGCCGAGCAGATGCAGATGCTGATGTTCATGAAGAACGTCTCCGTGGCCGGTGGTTTCCTGGCCCTGGCGGCGGCCGGTGCAGGGGCTTTCAGCCTGGATGCCCGCCTCGGCAAGCACTGGTAATACCCTGACGTTTCAAGTTTTCCAACGCCTTTTGGCCGGTGCCCTGCACCGGCTTTTTTGTGCCCGCTCTCCGGGGATGTCATCGGTGTGACGGCGCGCAGTCCGGAGGCCACAAGTGCCTTTTGCATCTTATCCCCCGATCCCCGACAATCCCGATTCGCGTGCCGTGACGGGAATGCCAGAGAGTGTCCCCCCGCGCACCCCCTCTTCATGAAATTGGCGGGAGTCGTCCATGTTTACCCTCTACCACTCCAATCAGCTGGATCTGCTCAAGGAGCTGCTGGTGAGCCGCATCCGGCAGGCTCCGCTCTCCCACCCCTTCGATCGGGAGCAGATCCTGGTGCAGAGTCCCGGCATGGCCCAGTGGCTCAAGCTGGAGCTGGCCAAGGCGTTCGGCATCGCCGCCAACATCGACTTTCCCCTGCCCGCGAGTTTCATCTGGGAGATGTTCACCCGGGTGCTGGCGGACGTGCCGCGCCAGAGCCCCTACAACAAGGGGGCCATGAGCTGGCACCTGATGACCATTCTGCCCACCCTGCTCGGCAGACCCGCCTTTGCGCCCCTCGCGGCCTATCTGGGGGGCAGTGACGGGGCGGCGCCGGAGCAGGTGCGGCTCTGGCAGCTCTGCCAGAAGGTGGCGGATCTGTTCGACCAGTATCTGGTCTACCGGCCGGACTGGATCGCCCGCTGGGAAGAGGGGGAAGGATTGAGCCAGGAGCTGGCCGGAGTGAGCGGTCAGGATTGGCAGCCCGGGCTCTGGCGCGAGCTGGTGGCCCGCACCCTGGCTCTCAGCCCCAGCGGCTACCACCGCGCCAACCTCTACGAGGCCTTCATCCACGAGCTGGAGCGCACCCGGGATCTGCCGGGCAGGTTGCCGCAACGGGTCTTCGTGTTCGGCATCTCGGCCCTGCCGCCCCGCTACGTGGAGGCCCTGCTGGCCCTCGGCAGCCGCCCCGAGGTGGAGGTACACCTGTTTGTGACCAACCCCTGCCGCTACTACTGGGGGGACTTGCTCGATCGCAAGACCCTGGCGCGCCTCGAAAACAAGCTCAAGCCCGGCACGGATCTCGAGACCCTGCAGGGCCCCGCCAACCCCTTGCTCGCCTCCATGGGCAAGCTGGGGCGCGACTACCTGCACCAGCTGATGGAGCTGGAGGTGCCGCAGATCGAGGCCTTCGTCGACATCGAGGATCGCGACGATGAGGGCAAGGTCACCTTGCTGCGGGCCATCCAGAAAGACGTGCTGGAGCTGGCGGAACGGGGGGCCGGCGAGTTCAGTCTCGATGCCAGCCACCACAAGAGCCCTGTCAGCCTGGATGACGGTACTTTGCAGATCCACGCCTGCCACGGCCCCATGCGGGAGCTCGAGGTGCTGCACGACCGGCTGCTGGCCCTGTTCGAGCAGGATCCCACCCTCACCCCCAAAGACGTGGTGGTGATGATGCCGGACGTCAACAGCTACGGCCCCTACATCCAGGCCGTCTTTGGCAAGGAGGGCGGCAAGGGGCGGGGCGGGGCCCGCGGCCAGATCCCCTTTGCGATCTCCGATCGGGCGGCGAGCCAGGAGAGCCCGTTGCTGCAAAGTTTCCTCGCCCTGCTCAGGCTGCCGAACGCCCGCTTCGGGGCGGGGGAGCTGCTCGCCATCCTGGAGGTGCCCGCCGTGCTGCGCCGCTTCGAGCTGGACGACGACGAGTTCAACGTGCTGCGGCGCTGGGTGCAGGAGACCGGCATCCGCTGGGGGCTGGATGACGACTATCCCGAGCGCTTCGCGCTGCCGCGTCTGTCCGGCAACAGCTGGCTGTTCGGCCTGCGGCGCATGCTGCTGGGTTTTGCCATGGGGGACGGGGAGCCGGTGGCGGGGATCCTGCCCTATGCGGACATCGAGGGGCAGCAGGGGCTGATCCTCGGCAAGCTCGCCTGGTTCGTCGACTCCCTGGCGGAGTTTCTGCCCCGGCTGCAACAGGCACAGCCGCTGGCCGAATGGCACGCCTGCCTGCTGGCGCTGCTGGAGCGCTTCTACCTCGCCGACGAGGATGAAGAGCGCCAGCTCCAGCTCATCCGCAGCCAGCTCACCGACTGGCAGGCCCAGCTCGGCGAGGCCCGCTTCGAGCAGGCCATCAGTGCCGACCTGTTGCAGGACTACCTCGGCAGCGTGCTGGGGGAGTCCCGCTCCAGCCAGCGCTTCCTCGCCGGTCAGGTCAACTTCTGCACCCTGATGCCGATGCGCTCCATCCCCTTCCGCCAGGTCTGCCTGCTCGGCATGAACGACGGCGTCTACCCGCGCACCCTGCCCCCCATGGGCTTCGATCTGATGGCGGTGGCCTCGCGGCGCGGGGACCGATCCCGCCGGGATGACGACCGCTACCTCTTCCTCGAGGCGCTCCTCAGTGCCCAGCAGGGGCTCTACATCAGCTATCAGGGGTTCAGCGCCCAGGACAACAGCGAGAAGGTGCCCTCCGTGCTGCTGGCGGAGCTCATCGACTACGTGCGCCAGGGCTTCGTGCTGGCGGGGGATGAAGATCTCGACGACGACACCTCGGGCCGGCGGCTGCTCGAACACCTGATCGTGGCGCACCCCCTCACCCCCTACAGCCCGGCCTACTTTTACCCCGAACCCGGCTCCGGTCTCTTCACCTATGCCGCCGACTGGCTGCCGGCCCTGAGCCCGGAGCGGGGTGCCGCCAACTTCCAGAGCGGCGATCTGCCCCTGCCCGCGGAGTGGGGCAGGGAGCAGGGGCTGGAGCTGGCGGAGCTGCTGCGCTTCTATCGCCAGCCCGCCAGGTACTTCCTCAACCGCCGCCTCAAGGTGTGGTTCGAGCTGGAGGAGGCGACCATCGAAGACAGCGAGCCCTTCGAGCTGGACGGCCTGCAGCACTATCAGCTCAAGGCGCTGCTGCTGGATGCCCATCTGACCGAAGGGGAGAGCGAGGCCCGTCGCCACCGGCTGCAACTCTCCGGCCTGCTGCCGCAAGGGTGGTTCGGCAGCCTGCTGCTGGAGGAGATCGACGGCGAGATGGGCAAGCTGGCGGCGCGGCTGCGCCCCTGGACGGGGGACAAACAGGCGGTGGAGATCGACATCGCCCTGGCCCAGGGGCAGCTTCAGGGCTGGATAGACACCCAGAAGGGACGAGCGCTGGTGGTCAAACCCGGCAGCTTCAACGGCAAGGATCTGCTGCTGGCCTGGATCCAGCACCTTTGCCTCTCATTGAGCAGCGCCCCCGGCGACACCCTGCTGTTCGATGCCAAACAGAGTCTGCGGCTGCCAAGGCTTGCGGCGGACGAGGCGCGGCCCAGGTTGGCGGCCCTGGTGGCCCTCTGGACCCAGGGGATGAAGCGGCCGCTGCCCTTCTTCCCGAGCACCGCCTGGGAGTGGCTCAAGGGGATCGAGAAGGATCCGGCAAAGCCGGAGGAGGCCGACAAGGCGGCGCTTGCCCGCTTCAACGGCGGCTACATGGTGACGGGAGAGGGGCAGGACGTCTATGTCGCCCGCTGCTTCCCGGAACTCGATGACGAGGTGCTGGCCCAGTTGCAGGGGCTGGCCCGTGAACACCTGACCCCGCTCCATCAGGCGCTGGAGGAGTTGCAATAATGGCTAACCCGCTCAATCCCCTGCGTTTTCCCCTCTATGGCGAGCGGCTGATCGAGGCCTCCGCCGGGACCGGCAAGACCTATACCATCGCGGGCCTCTATCTGCGCCTCTTGCTGGGCCACGGCCCGGTTATCGAACAAGCAGGCGAGGAGGGGGGAGACGCCGGTCAGCCCTGTGCCCACGAGCGTCCCCTGTCGGTGACCGAGATCCTGGTGGTGACCTTTACCGAGGCGGCCACCGCCGAACTGAGGGGGCGGATCCGCGCCCGCATCCACGAGGCGCGTCTCGCCTTTATGCGCGGTCACAGCACGGATACCCTGCTGGCCCAACTGCTGGTGGAGGTGGAGGATCACGACCTGGCGGCCCGTCGCCTGCTGGCCGCCGAGCGGCAGATGGACGAGGCGGCGGTCTTCACCATCCACGGCTTCTGCCAGCGGATGCTCAGGCAGAACGCCTTCGAGTCGGGCGCCCTCTTTGAAACCGAATTTTTGACCGACGACAGCCGGCTCCGGCTGCAGGCGGTGAGTGACTACTGGCGCGCCGAGTTCTATCCGGTGGATCAGCCCCTGGCCCGGGCGGTGCGAAGGCTCTGGCCGAGCCCCGCCGCCCTGCTGCGGGAGATGGGGAGCTGGCTCGACAACGACGAGCTGGAGATCCGCCCGGTGGCGGGGGACGAGACCCTGGCGGCGCGGCACAGCGTCGCCATGGCCCGCATCGGGGCGGTGAAAGCCGGGTGGCTGGCGCAGACGGACGAGATCCGCTGCCAGACCGAGGGGCAGATCAGCCGCTACACCGGCAAGAACTACGAGGGCTGGCTTGCCAAGATTGGCGACTGGGCGCAGGACGAGACCAGCGGCTACGTCCTGCCCAAGGAGCTGGAGCGCTTCGGCCAGCAGGTGCTGGAGGAGAACCTCAAGAAGGGGGGAACGGTGCCCACCCTGCCGCTCTTTGGCGAGATAGACGCCCTGCTGGCGAGCCGACCCGGCATCCGGGATCTCGTCTTGCAGCGGGCGGCCAGGGTGGTGCGCAGCCGGATGCAGGAGAGCAAGCGCCAGGCCCATCAGCTCTCCTTCGACGATCTGCTGCGGGATCTCGACGGGGCGCTCGGCTCGGGCCTGGGGGAGCGGCTGTGCGAGCGCATCCGCGCCACCTACCGGGTCGCCATGATCGATGAATTCCAGGATACCGACCCCCAGCAGTACCGCATCTTCCACCGGCTTTACGGCGGTCACCAGGACACGGCGCTCCTGATGATCGGCGACCCCAAGCAGGCCATCTACGGCTTTCGTGGCGCGGACATCTTTACCTACATCCAGGCGCGGCGAAATGTGAGCGCCCACTACACCCTGGGGCGCAACTGGCGCTCAAGCCGCGCCCTGGTGGCGGCGGTCAACGGCCTGTTCGAGCGGGCGAAGGATCCCTTCATCTACGAGGCGGACATCCCCTTCCTGCCGGTGGAGGCGCAGGGCAAGAGCCGGGCACTGCTGATCGAGGGGCAGAGCGCCCCCGTGCTGCATTGCTGGCAGCTCACCGGTCAGCCCACCTTCAACAAGGGGGAGTACCAGAGCAGGATGGCCCGCGCCACGGCGGCGGAGATCCATCGCCTGCTCACGCTGGCCCGGGAGGGCAAGGCGATGCTTGGCAGCGAGCCGGTCAGGGCCGGGGATATCGCCGTGCTGGTGCGCACCGGCGCCGAGGGCAAGCTGGTGCAACAGGAGCTGGCGCGCCTTGCCATCGCCTCCGTCTATCTGTCGAACCGCGAGAGCGTGCTTGCCCAGGTGGAGGCGCGAGAGATCCTGCTGATCCTGCACGCCTGCCAGAACCCGAGCGATGAGCGAAGCCTTAGGGCGGCGCTCGCCACCGGCCTGTTCGATCTCGATGCCAGGGCCCTGGACGCGCTGGCCTCGGACGAGCGGGCCTGGGAGAGCGCGGTGCAGGAGTTCATGGGATACCGCGCGGTCTGGCATCGCCACGGGGTGCTGGCCATGCTGCGGGCCCTGATGCACGGGCGCAACCTCGCCGCCTCCTTGCTGGCGAGCCCCTACGGGGAGCGGCGGCTGACCAACTTCCTCCATCTCGGCGAACTGCTGCAACAGGCGAGCGGCGAGCTGGACGGGGAGTACGCCCTGCTGCGCTGGCTCGGGGAGGCGGTGAGCCAGCCCAACGGCCAGGACGGGGAGCAGATACTTCGCCTGGAATCCGAGCGCAAGCTGGTGCAGATCGTCACCATCCACAAATCCAAGGGGCTGGAGTACCCGCTGGTCTTCCTGCCGTTCATTTGCAGCCACCGCGCCGCCGACACCCCCCTGTTCCACGAAACGGGGGAGGCGGGCAATCGTACCGTGCTCGATCTCACCGGCGCCGAAGAGTCCCTGGCCGAGGCCGACAAGGAGCGCCTCGCCGAAGACTTGCGCCTGCTCTACGTGGCCCTGACCCGGGGGGTCTATGCCACCTGGCTCGGGCTGGCGCCGGTGCGCTCCGGGGCGGGCAAGTCGGAGAAGACCGACCTGCACCGCACCGCCATCGGCTACCTGCTGCAAAAGGGGGAGGAGGGGGACGCCGGGACACTGGCGACCGCCCTCACCGACCTGGCCCAGGCCCTGCCGGGGGTGGCCGTCGGTGAGCCCTCGCTCACCCGCCCGGCCCCGCTGCCCGCCGAGGCGGAGACGCCGGGGGAGCCCACCGTGCGCGCGTTCCAGGGGCAGCTTGAGCGGGACTGGTGGATCAGCTCCTACTCCGGGCTCGCGGCCCAGGGCAACGGCCACGGCAAGGGGGTGCTGGCCAACCCCGGCTTCGACGACGAGGTGGCCACCGAGGCAGCCGTCACCGTGCAGGAAGAGGAGGCGCCCGCCCCTTCCATCTTCACCTTCCCCAAGGGGGCGCGTCCCGGCACCCTGCTCCACAGCCTGTTCGAGACCATCGACTTCGAGCACGCGAAGGGTGAGTCACTGGCACAGCACATCGCCGCCCTGCTGGCCCAGGAGGGGTTCGACGAAGGCTGGGCTCCCGTGCTGCAACAGCAGGTGGAGGCGGTGCTGGATACTCCCCTTGAGACCAGCCTTGGGGATCCGGTGCGGCTGCGGGATCTGGCCCCCGAGCGCAAACAGGTGGAGCTGGAGTTCTTCCTGCCCATGGGGCGGGTGACGGCACCGGCGCTCACCGCACTCTGCCAGCAGCACGACCCCCTGTCGCGGGGCGGCAAGCCGCTCGGTTTTGCCACCGTGCAGGGGATGCTCAAGGGCTTCATCGACCTGGTGTTCGAGTGGCAGGGGCGCTGGTATCTGCTCGACTACAAATCGAACCACCTTGGCATGAGCCCCGCCGATTACGGCCGCCCGGCCCTGGAGCGGGCCATGCGCGAGCATCGCTACGATCTGCAATACCAGCTCTATTCGCTGGCCCTGCACCGGCTGCTCGCCTTGCGGCTGCCGGGCTACGATTTCGACCGGCATTTTGGCGGGGTCTTCTATCTCTTCCTGCGCGGCATGCCCCAAGGGGGCATTTTCCATGCCCGGCCCAGCCGGGAACTGGTGCTGGGGCTGGACGAGTTGTTTAGTAAAGGTGTGACGTCTGACGATCATCGTTTAGAAAAATCGAACAAGGCAGAGGCATGAGGGGCGAGATGAAGGGCGAAACCATGATAGAGCGGCTGAAAGCCTTGGCGCTGGCGGGGCGCATCCGCCAGCTTGACCTGCAATTTGCCAGGCTGGTGGCCGACCTTGGCGGCTGCCCCGAGCTGGTGCTGGGGGCCGCGCTCGCCTGCCATGAGCTGGGGCGCGGCCACGTCTGCCTGCCGCTGGCGATGCTCGCTCAGGGCGGTGACGGGCAGGGATCCTCGCGCCCCTTCGGGCTGGATCCGGATCAGAGCCGGGATCTGCTGGCGGATCTCGCGGATCCTGCGAGCTGGCCCGCCCTCTTTGCGGCCAGCCCCCTGGTGGGGAGCGAACAGGAGGAGGGGGAGACCCCCCGCTGGCCCCTGCGACTCTGGGGGGATCGCCTCTACCTCACCCGCTACCACGACTTTGAGCTGGGGGTGGCCCGCCACCTTAGCGCCTTGAGTGAACGGGCCGAATGGCCGGAGATTGCCCCGGCCCTGTCACGCCTCTTTGCCCGCGACTACGGCCTGGTGTTCGGGGCCCTGCTCAAGGCCCGCCTCGCACCGGACTTCTCCGTCCGCCACTTTGTGGAGAAGTACCTGGATCTGGTCTTCCCCCACGAGGTGGAGTGGCCCGCCGTGGAGACCCTGCTAAAGAGCGCCCAGGCGGCCAGCGAGCTGGAGCGGCTGGATACCCTGGTGCCCGAGGCGCTCTGCTGCAACGGCCAGAAGCTGGCGGCGGCCACGGCGGCGGCGCGCCCCTTCGCGGTCATCTCCGGCGGCCCCGGCACCGGCAAGACCACCACGGTGGCCAAGCTCCTCGCCATCCTGGTGGAGACCGGCCTGCAAGGGGGCAAGGCCCCGGCTATCCGGCTGGTGGCCCCCACCGGCAAGGCGGCGGCGCGTCTGACCGAGAGTATCGGCGCTGCCCTGCAGGCCCTGGATCTGCCCCCCGAGTGGGTGGAGGCCATCCCCACCGAGGCGGGCACCCTGCACCGGCTGCTCGGGGTGATCCCCGGGCGCAGCCAGTTCCGCCATCACAGAGGCAACCCGCTGCACCTCGACCTGCTGGTGGTGGACGAGGCCTCCATGGTGGACCTGCCCATGATGGCGCGCCTGCTGGATGCGTTGCCGAGCCATGCCCGCCTCATCCTGCTCGGCGACAAGGATCAGCTCGCCTCGGTGGAGGCGGGGGCCGTGCTCGGCGATATCTGCAGCTTTATCGAACAGGGCATCAGCCCCGCGCAGGCGGATTGGCTCTCCCGCCAGACCGGTTATCGCCTGCAAGGCACGCCAGCGGGGGCCCGCGTGCGCGACAGCCTCTGTTTGCTCTCCAAGAGCTGGCGCTTTGACCAGCATTCGGGCATCGGCCAGTTGGCGCGGGCCTGCAACAGCGGCGACGGGGCGGCGGTGGAGGCGGTCTGGGGCGCAGGATTTGGCGACATCCGCCTGCATCCCTGGGCGGGGGAGGCCTACAACGCCCTGATTGCCGAGGGGGTGGCCGGTTATGGCAGCTACCTCAAGGCGGCCCGGGCCGGAGAGGATCCGGCGGCGGTGTTCAAGGCGTTCAACGGCTTCCAGATCCTCTGCGCCCTGCGGGACGGCCCCTTCGGGGTGACGGGGCTCAACGAGCGGCTCGAATTGGCCCTCGCCAAGGCAGGGCTGATCCAGCGTGATGGCGACTGGTATGCGGGCCGCCCGGTGATGGTGGTGCGCAACGACCACGGGGTGGGCCTCTACAACGGCGACATGGGGCTCTGCCTGCCCGATGACACCGGCCGCCTCAAGGTGTGGTTCGAGCAGCCGGACGGCACCCTGCGGGCTTTGCTGCCCAGCCGGTTGCCCCCCCATGAGACGGTCTACGCCATGACCATTCACAAATCCCAGGGGTCGGAGTTTGCCCATACCGTGCTGGTGCTGCCCGACAGCCCCAGCCCGCTCCTGACCCGCGAGCTGGTCTACACCGGTATCACCCGCGCCAAGGCCCGCCTCGATCTCTACGGCGATCGCGCCCTGCTGGCACAGGCGGTGCGGAAAAAGACCGAGCGGTATTCCGGATTGGCGGAGAGGTTGGGGGAGTGAGCGATGGTACGGCGGTGAAGGGAGTTGCCGCCGTCAACGTATGTTTTTAGGAGTGAACAATTATTGCTCATTTATCTCTTTGAGCAGTCTCCCCCAAAGGGGTTTTAATTGCTTTTTGATCGCATTAGAACCCATTATATTTGCCGCTTTATGGCCATATGTAATGAAGTTTCGCTTGCTTAAATGCGAGTAACGCTCATAAATTTTCTTCTTAAATAGTGGTGTTTTGGCTACACCATTTTTCTCTTCGATAAGGTTAGCTTTTTGATGCGTCTTTTTAGCTAACCTAACCCCAGCTTTCATTCTGCCTGAAAACCTAGCTAGGGCTGCTGATCTAATTAGTTTTCTTTCGCCATCAAAAATGAACCCTAAATATTGTAGCGGCTTGTCGCATTTTTGAACTCCGCTATATACGTGGAAGTTTCTAACCTCTGTTTTCTTATCATTTATTTCTATCTTTAGCTCGGAGATGCTTTGTGTCACTATAGATATTAACTCGCTGGTTTTATCACTATCGATGATAAAAAGCATATCGTCACAGTAACGATAGTATTCTCCTGAAATAGATACCACCATGTCTTTTATTTTCTTGTCGAAATCTAGCATGTATATATTAGACAGAAGAGCGCTTATAGATGTTCCTTGTGGTATACCTCTTCCAGTCGAGTTGGTTTTTATTAGCCCTAGGCCTCGTATTTTATCTCTGAAGGTTTTTATATCGCAAAGCCTTGCCCCTGTAGATTTTGGATTGTTTCTCGATATTTTAAGCGCTGCATACAATAGGTCTCTATTGACTGTAGACGATTTGGTTAGAGAACAGTATATATTGAAATGGTCATCTGGTAATGAGTTTTCTTGGAGTAATTTGCACCACATTGATTTGAGTATTACATGATCTAAATTATCAAAGAAACCAGAGATATCCATCGCGATTGCAGTGCAATCACCATGAGCCTTTATTTTTTCAAAGGCCGTGTTAGCAAAATCAATATTACTTTTTCCAAGAGATCTGAAAGCAAGTACGGAGTCTTTTAATTGCAATTCGTGGAGAGCCTTCTCATATACATTAGACAATAACTCTGCATAGTAAGAGTAAATGTGAGAGTCGATGTGTGATGCATATGAAATTGGCCTTTCTTTGATTTTCTTTTGAACATTACCATCTTTGTCTATTGATATTTTAAAGCTGTGTATATCGTAACTTATTAGCGGGAGGAATGCATGGTGGGCAACATTGAGAGGAGATTTTACAATTTGACAGGCTTTTCGTAATTTTACTGGAGAATCAAAATGTAAGTAACCACGACTCCGAAACCATTGATTTTCTGAGTTCATCATATTGAGCCTTAAATTGCAAAACCCGGAAAGGTAAAGGACTGTGGCCATCCGATTCCCAATCCGGGCTTAACAAACGTACTTAAATACGCATTCACAACACCGATATGATGTCGGCCACGAATGTCAGATATGATATATGATACCATCATCGCAGGAGTGTTCGACGTGAGTCTACTAGCCATCTGCGGCCATGCAAGTCGTCTGCTAGCCAGTGTACTGGTGCGCGTTCTACTTGACAGCTTGTGATACACCTTACTTCCTAAATAAGTAAGCGAAGTCATAATAAAGTGTGGTGGGAGCAAACACAATAAAATATTGGCTATATATATTGAGCTTTGCACTTTACCTCTAATATTTTTTTATTTTTAAAATTTTGTAGGTTTGTCTTGCTTGGATCAATACAAAACTACCGATTGCTTTGTCATAGCTGAGCGTAGCGAAGCCCAACGTTTACCGCGAACTCTCTTTTTCCTGCCCCTTATCTCCAGCCCTTCTCCTCCTTTTTTAATAAACGGGAGAAGGGAGCAATGCCGTTACCGCTGTCCGATTACGCTTCGCTAATCGAACCTACGTGGCTGCCACCTCGATGATTTGATCCGTCCAGACAGGGGCTGCTTGGTTGCTCCTCCCCCTGCCAAGGGGGAGGCGGGGAGGGGGTCATGGCTCCATCCATCAATCGGCACGGCACATCCCGACCCTCCCTTTGCAAAGGGGAGGGGGCAAAGCAGAGGGTTCACCGGCTACTTGGCAGAGTGGCATCGCTCGAACCGTCCTCCTGCCTTCAGGGGCGCCGAGCCGCCAAAAAAACGGGGCCCGAGGTGTCCCCCGGGCCCCGCAAGCAGATGGCGTGCTTAGATGCTGGATTTGACGCTGACGAACTCGGGGTAGGCATCGATGCCGCACTCGTGGACATCCACACCCATCATCTCTTCCTCTTCGCTGACCCGCAGGCCCATGGTGGCCTTGAGCAGGCTCCAGACCACGAGGGAGACGACAAAGACCCAGCCGAAGATGGTGGCGGCCCCCAGCAACTGGGCGCCGAAGGTGGCGCTCGTGTTGGAGAAAGGCACCACCATCAGGCCGAACAGGCCGCAGACGCCGTGTACCGAGATGGCGCCGACCGGATCATCGATCTTCAGGCGATCGAAGGCGACGATGGCGTAGACCACCAGGGCACCGGCCAGGGCGCCGATCAGGCTGGCGAACAGCGGGCTGGGGGAGGCCGGGTCGGCGGTGATGGCGACCAGACCGCCGAGGGCGCCGTTGAGGATCATGGTGAGATCCGCCTTGCCCCAGGTGAGCTTGCTGACCAGCAGGGCGCCGACCACACCGGCGGCCGCGGCGGCGTTGGTGTTGACGAACACGGTGCCGATGGCGGTGGCATCAGCGGCGCTGGAGAGCGCCAGTTGGGAGCCACCGTTGAAGCCGAACCAGCCCATCCAGAGGATCAGGGTGCCCAGGGTCGCGAGCGGCAGGTTGGAGCCGGGGATGGGGTAGATCTCCCCTTGCTTGCCATATTTGCCGCGACGGGGGCCGAGCAGCAGCACGGCGGCCAGGGCAGCGGCAGCGCCCGCCATGTGGACGATGCCGGAGCCTGCGAAGTCGGAGAAGCCCGCCTCCTTCAGGAAGCCGCCGCCCCAGCTCCAGTAGCCTTCCACGGGGTAGATGAAGCCGGTCATCACCACGCAGAACAGCAGGAAGGACCAGAGCTTCATCCGCTCTGCCACCGCACCTGAGATGATGGAGGTGGCGGTGGCGACGAACACCACCTGGAAGAAGAAGTCGGAGTGCAGGGAGTGGCCCGCGTCGTCCGCCTGGCTGCCCATCAGGCTGCCAAAGCTCGGCAGCCAGCCGCCGGCGCTGTTGTCCACGTACATGATGTTGTAGCCGACCAGCAGGAACATGATGCAGGCGATGGCATAGAGCAGGATGTTCTTGGTCAGGATCTCGGTGGTGTTCTTGGCGCGGACCAGGCCGGCTTCGAGCATGGCGAACCCGGCGGCCATCCACATGACCAGCACGCCGGAGATCAGCAGGTAGAAGGTGTCGAGTGCATAGCGCAGCTCGCTGACGGATGTGATCAACTCTTCCATGTCGTATTCCTCAGTTCCAGTCGTATCAAAGGGCGTCTGCGTCGGTCTCGCCGGTGCGGATGCGCACGGCGGCCTGCAGGTCATAAACGAAGATCTTGCCGTCACCTATCTTGCCGGTGTGGGCGGCCTTGCTGATGGCTTCGATGATCTGCTCGACGTTGTCGGCCAGGGTGGCGATCTCCAGCTTTACCTTGGGCAGGAAATCCACCTGGTATTCGGCACCCCGGTACAGCTCGGTGTGCCCCTTCTGGCGGCCAAACCCCTTGACCTCGGAAACCGTCAGCCCCTCGACGCCGAGGTTGGCGATGGCTTCGCGCACGTCGTCGAGTTTGAACGGCTTGATGATGGCGGTGATTAATTTCATGCAATATCCCCAATCCTTGTGGTTCACCCAGATAAAGGCAAATATTGCGCCAGAAAAGTATTTTTCTTTTTATTCATGCACTTACTTATTAATCGCAGCCCTGGTCAGCGAGGCTTGCCCAATATGGGCAGGGCTGCGCCAAAGGTGTGCACCGCCGTGGTGCAATCTGGCCGGCAGAAGAACGGAAGGGAGCGTGACGGCGCGCAAGACTCGAAAGTGTGCGGGCTGCTACTGTTGTTCAACAAGAGAGCAACCTGGCCGATAACCCGTCATGACGGGGTGTCGAGGCCAGTCGCCCCCTTGAAGGCTCGACCGGCAGGCCCGGTTCTCCCGCCAGGTCAACAAGCGGATCCGTGGCGCCGAGTAGCAGAACAAGGAAGGTTTTCATGCTGCATGACAATGAGATGACAAGGCAACCGGCCCTCGACGAGGCCGTGATGAGCGGCATGCTGGAGGTCGTGAGCGACGGTCTCTGGGACTGGAATGCCAACACCGGCTATGTCCATCGCTATCCCGGCTGGTATCAGATGCTGGGGTATGAGCCCCACTCCCTCGACAACACCGTCTTCACCTGGGAGAACCTGATCCACCCGGACGATCTGGCGCAGGTCATGGAGAGCTTCGATGCCTGCCTGAGCGGGCGGGCGGCAGACTACCGGGCCGAGTACCGCTGCCGTTGCCGTAACGGTGACTACCTCTGGGTGGCGGATTGCGGCCGCATCGTCGCACGCAACCCGGACGGCAGTGTCGCCAGGATGGTGGGGGCACACCGCAACATCCACGCCCAGCGGGAACTCTACGCCAGGCTGGAGCTGCAAAACCGCACCCTGGAGCAGCAGGTGGCGCAGCGTACCGCCGAACTGGAGCGGCTCAACCAGGCATTGCAGTTCCAGGTGGAGGAGAACCGCCGCCTGGCGGAGACGGACTCCCTGACCGGCGCGGCCAGCCGCTATCGGCTGGAGCAGGCGGTGCGGCTGGAGCATGAGCGCGCCAAGCGCTTCAAGGAGCCCTTTGCCGTGATCGCCATGGACGTGGACGACTTCAAGCAGATCAACGATCGCCATGGCCACGGGGTGGGGGACCAGACCCTGATCGATATCGTGCAGCTGACCCGGGGCTGCATCCGCGAGATCGATCTGCTGGCCCGCTGGGGGGGTGACGAGTTCATGCTGGTGCTTCCCAATACCCGGTTGCCCGACGCCCGGGTGGTGGCCGAGAAGCTGAGGCAGCGCCTGAGTCATGCCAGGGTCAAGGGGATCGAGCCCGTGACCTTGAGTTTCGGGTTGGTGGAGTCCGACCCCGACGAGCAGGTGTCCCACCTGATGGCACGGGTCGACAGGGCGCTCTACCGGGCCAAGCTGGCGGGCAAGGACCAGCTCAGCGGCTGACAAGGGCACTGGTCGGAGCCGCTACGGGGCTTTTCCCCCCCGAATACGGCTTGACCAAGGGATTTTCTTGACTCCAATTCATCCCGCTGGTTTCATGCGCGCTCTTTTCATTCTTGCGAGATGTATCTTCATGAAAAAGTCCTTGCTGATTGCCCTGACCGCCCTGCCTCTGGTTGCCCACGCCGGCCTGATGGATTCCCTGACCGACACCGTGACCAGCAGCGTCACCAGCACCGCCAAAGAGATGGCTGGCAACGCCATGGACACCGCTTCCAACGAAGCAATCAAGAAGGCTCTGGACATCAAGGAAGGCGGCTCCAACAAGCAGGCCATCAAGGACAAGCTGGGCGCCCCGGCCAGCACCAAGACCGACGCCGGTCTGGAAGTGTGGACCTATGACCTGGACGCTCTGAACAAGGCCTCCCCGCTGCTGGCCGAGACCACCAAGTCCCTGCTGAAAGACTCCGAAGTGGCCCAGAAGAACGTGGTCATCAAGTTCGAAGGCGAGACCGTGAAGACCCTGAACCTGGCCAACAAGGCCTGAGTCCTGGCAAGGTGAATGAAAAAGGGGCCCGCGGGCCCCTTTTTGCTGCCTGGTGTTCAGGCTCACACCTTGAAGCGGTGTACCAGGGCCAGCAACTGGCGGTTGGACCCCAGCAGGGTGGCGGCGCTCTGCTCCGTGTTGCCGCCGTTCTCCACCAGGAGGTTCAGCATGTCGCGAATGCTCACCATGTTGCGGTTGATCTCCTCGGTCACCCGGCTCTGCTCCTCGGCAGCGGTGGCGATCTGGC
Organism: Aeromonas sp. QDB17; assembly: GCF_027705305.1. NCBI lineage: Bacteria > Pseudomonadati > Pseudomonadota > Gammaproteobacteria > Aeromonadales > Aeromonadaceae > Aeromonas > Aeromonas sp. QDB17. The sequence goes on along the minus strand of NZ_JAPDBP010000022.1, from coordinate 23,329 downwards.
TGCTGAGATCGTGGATCTGCACCACGGCGTCGGCCATGGTGTCGAGGCCGCCGGTGACCTGCCCCGTGGTGTCGGCCGCCGCCTGGCAACTGCGCTTGGTCTGCTCCATGGCGACCACGGCCTCGGCGACCCCCTGGGTGAGCCGTGACAACATGCTGCCCACTTCGGCGGTGCTGTTCTGGGTGCGTGCCGCGAGGGCACGCACCTCGTCGGCCACCACCGCGAAGCCCCGGCCCTGTTCACCGGCCCGGGCCGCCTCGATGGCGGCGTTGAGCGCCAGCAGGTTGGTTTGGGCGGCGATGCCGCCGATCACCCCGAGCACGCTGCCGATCTGCTGGGCATCTTCCTGCATCTCCAGCACCTTGGCGGCGGCGAGATCCACCTCGTCGATGAGGGCCACCACGCTGGCGGAGGCCGACCCCACCACCTTGCGGGAGCTGGCCGCCTGACCGTTGGCGGCCTCGGTGAAGCTGGCGGAGTCGTTGGCGTGGCGGGCAACGCTGTCGGCGGTGGAGCTGAGTTCGTTGAGGGCGGTGACGACCTGATCGGTTTCGCTGGCGTGTTCTCCCAGGATCCGCCTGGCCTGCCCGGTCTGCTGATCGAGCTGGGCCAGCTCGCGGGTGATGAGGTCGGTGGCGGCGGTCACCTGCACCATCATCTGTTGCAGGAAGGCGATGAAGCGGTTGACCGACAGGGCGATGTTGTCCAGCTCGTCATGCCCTTTGACCTGGATGCGGGCGGTCAGATCGGCGTCGCCGGCGCTGAGGGCGTCGATGTTGAGCTTGAGGGTCTGCAGGCGGCTGCCAAGCTGGCTGATGGCCAGCACCATGAGCACGAACAGCAGCCCCGCCAGGGGGAGCTGGATGCTCGCCAAGGTGGCGAGCACATCCCGGCAGTCCTGGGTCAGGGTGCGGGTCGGCAGGGCGGCGGCCAGCAACCAGGGGGTCCCTTCGATGGCCTCCATCAGCAGGGTCTGTTCCTCACCCTGATCCTGGAAGGTGGTACGCAGCTGCCCCTTGCTCGCATCCTGGCCCAGCAGGCCGCTGATGGCGAGGGCGAAGGGATAGTCAGCGTGGGCGGAGAGGTTGCCAAGCACCACATCCCCGGTCAGACGGGCGTTGCGGCTCAGGATCTTGCCGTCAGCCTCGATGATCATCACCTGACCGCCGATCTCCTGCTCTTTCTTGGCCACCAGGTCGTTGAAGAAGCCCAGGGTGACGTCTATGGTCGACACCCCGTAGAGGGTGCCATCCTGGTAGATCCCCATGGCGCAGTTGGTTCTCGGCTGCTGGCTCGCGCCATCCTTGTAGGCGGCGGCCCAGGCACAGACGCCACGGGGCGCCTGCTGACCGGCCTTGTGCCAGGGCTGATCGAAATAGTTGGGCGCCTCTGCCGAGTTCCAGTAGGTGTTGGGAATGAGGGCGTTGGACGCATCCCTGTGGAAGAAGGTGCTGAACTTGGCGCGCCCCGCCTCCCGCTTGTCCGGCAGGGGCCAGATGCCGCCACCGAAGACCATGCTGTTGCCGTACTGGTCGATGAGGGCCGGGAGCTGGGCATCTATCTGCTCGCTCGGCAGTTGTGCCACCAGTTGGGTAATGCTGCGCGACTGGGTCTGCACCCCGTTGAGCTGGTCACGGATATCGGTCGCTATCTCGCCGACTCGCAGCGCCACGTTCTCCTCCCCCGCTTTTTGCAGGGCGGGGGTGATCCAGATCTGGATGCCGATCACCGTCAGGGCGCACACCAGCGCCATGAAGCCCAGAAAAACGGCGGTATAGCGCCCCTTGATTGTGCCCAGATTCCATCCCATAACGACTCCTGTCCACTGTGCCCGGGATCGTGCCCGCGTCTGTTGTGTGAGGGACCATTATGATTTATTTCGAAAGTGAAACGTTTGTTATCGCTCACATAACATGATGCGGCCAGGCAGGAAAAGGTGAAAAAACTGGGGGGTGGAGACAAAAAAGGGTGGCTTGCGCCACCCTGTCGTTTTCGCCGGTGTCGGGGCAGGGCCCCGCCGGATCACGGGTCTGCTTCGGCAAACCGCTTCATTACGTCGACTTACTGGTCTGCTTCGGCAAACGGCTTCATCACGTCGATTTACTGGTTTGCTTCTGCGAACTGCTTCATCACCTCGGCGTGCTTGATCATGCCGTCTGCACGCAGACCAAGGTTCTTCACGAACTCCGCCTTCTTGGCCGGATCTTCAATCTTGTCGTAGCGCTGTTGCAGATGGGCCTGGATCTGTTCCGGGGTCATGTTCTTCATGCGGGCCATCTTGTCGTGGCGGCCGCCATGATGCTTGCCGCCCATCATGTCGGTACCGTCCATGGGGCAACCGGTCGCCGTGGCCTGGGTCGGTTGCGCGGTGGAGACCGCCTCGCTGGCGGCATAGGCGCCCAGCGGCAGGCCGAGGATCAGGGTGGCGGTCAGCAGGGTCTTGGTCAGCTTTTTCATGGGTAACTCCTGTCGGATGTGTACGGGTAGAGGCTCTTTCGCCTTGGTATCCAGTAAACACCGTGGAAGTGTCTGAAATTTGCCAGTAGAGGCCTATTTTGTAGCAGAGTGTGGCACAGGGGCGTGCTGGCACACTTTGACACAACCCGCCCGGTTGATTTTCGTATAATCGCCCCAGCCCGATAACGGAGAGATGATGATGAACCAAGGCAGCCCTCATATTCTGGTGGTCGATGACCACAGCGAGATCCGCGATCTGCTCAAGCGCTTTCTGGAGCAGCATGGCATGCGCGTCAGTTGCGCCCGCGATGGCAAGGAGATGAAGCGGCTGCTGGATGAGCGGGAGTTCGACCTGCTGGTGCTGGATCTGATGATGCCGGGGGAGGATGGCCTCACCCTGTGCCGCGAGCTCAGGGTCAAATCCCGTCTGCCGATCATCATGCTGACCGCCATGGGGGAGGAGACGGACCGCATCATCGGCCTGGAGATGGGGGCGGACGACTACCTCTCCAAGCCGTTCAACCCGCGGGAGCTGCTGGCCCGCATCAAGGCGGTGATGCGCCGTACCCAGGCGGAGAGCCTGCCAGTGCCGGAGACCCTGACCCGGGATCTGCGCTTCGATCGCTGGCTGCTCGACGTCAATCGCCGGGAGCTGGTGGACGAGGAGGGGGTGGGGATGAGCCTCTCCACCGCCGAGTTCGATCTGCTCAAGGTGTTTCTGGAGCGGCCCCAGCGGGTGCTGAGCCGGGATCAGTTGCTGGATCTGGCCCGTGGCCGGGAGGCGGTGGCTTTCGATCGCGCCATCGATACCCTGGTGAGCCGGCTGCGGCGCAAGCTGGAGCGGGATCCCAAGAATCCCGAGCTCATCAAGACCATCTGGGGTGGCGGTTACCTGTTCGCCGCCGACGTGACCCAGGAGTGAGGCCGACATGATCAAGCGCGTCTTCGCCAGGCTGCTGCCCAAGGGGTTGACCGGCCAGATAGTGCTGGTGGCCCTGGCGGGGCTGGTGCTGATCCAGCTGCTCAGTATCCAGATCTACCGCTCGGACAGGGAGGAGGCCCTCGGTTACGTCAACAGCCGCAACGCCATGCAACGCATCATCTCCGTGGTGCGCCTGCTCTCCCTCTCTCCTCCTTCCCTCTATCACGAGATCCTCAAGGCAAGCCGCAGCGAGACCCTGCTGCTGCGTCTGGCCGACGAGCCGTTGCAGCCGGACAACCGCAGCCCCCGCTTCGAGAAGCTGGTGCGGGCCAAGCTCGGCTATCCATCCTCCCTGGCGGTGGAGATCAGCGCCGAGCTGAAGCAGGACATACAGCGCAGCCGGGCCTGGCAGCACCACAACCGCATGATGAAGGATCGCAACGGCATGCCGCCGCCCCAGGACATGCGGCTCTACGGCTCCATCGAACTGCCCAACGGCGGCTGGCTCCAGTTCAGCTCCCTGGTGGACAAGGAGACGGCGAGCTGGTCCTGGCAGACCACCCTCAACCTGCTGCTGGTGGCGAGCCTGGTGATCGGCCTGATGATCTGGCTGTTCCGCCGGGCGACCCGTCCCCTCAAGCAACTGGCCGCCAACGCCGACAGGCTGGGGCGTGGTGAGGACATCGAACCCCTGCGCGAGGAGGGGCCCACCGAGATCCGCGAGTCCATCCAGGCCTTCAACCGGATGCACACCCGGCTAGATCGCTTCGTGCAGGACAGAACCCGGATGCTGGCCGCCATCTCCCACGACCTGCGCACCCCCATCACCAGCCTGCGGCTGCGCAGCGAGTTTCTGGCGGACGGGGAAGACAAGGAGCGCTTCCAGCAGACCCTGCAGCAGATGGAGCAGATGCTGGCGGCGACCCTGAGCTTTGCCCGGGAGGAGGGGCAGCAGGAGGCGACCCGGGAGCTGGATCTGGTCAGCCTGCTGGAGAGCCTGTGTGACGACTATGCCGACATGGGCCAGCCCGTCACCTGCCTGGCCGAGGGCAAGCAGGTTTACGCCTGCCGCGCCAACACCCTGCGCCGGGTGCTGCAAAACCTCATCGGCAACGCCATCAAGTACGCAGGGGGGGCCGAGGTCTCGCTGGTGCGCGGTGACGGCGAGTTGCTGATCCTGGTTCGCGATCAGGGGCCGGGGATTGCGGAGAGCCAGCTGGAGGAGGTGTTCAAGCCCTTCGTGCGCCTGGATGAAGCCCGCAACACCGAGTCTGGCAGCGTGGGACTGGGGCTCGCCATCGCCCGCACCCTGGTGCACCAGCACGGCGGTGAGCTCAGCCTCCACAATCGCCAGGAGGGGGGGCTGGAGGCGCGGATCAGCCTGCCCCTGTAAGGAACCTGACCAGGAAATGGGGCACCACCAGGGTGCCCTTTTTGCTGCACGTGGCGAGAGGGAAGCAGGGCAACAGGTCGGCCACCCGGAAACGGGCAACAAAAAACCCGCCGAAGCGGGTTTTTTCAATTCTTGCTGAGGCCCTTGCCCAAAGAGGGGAAGGTGCTCCGGCTTGAATTACTGCGGAACGACGTTCGCAGCAGCCGGGCCTTTCTGGCCTTGCTCGATGGTGAACTCAACGCGCTGACCTTCTTCCAGGGTTTTGAAACCGTTGGACTGGATGGCGGAGAAGTGAACGAACACGTCTTTGCTGCCGTCAGCCGGGGAGATGAAACCGAAGCCTTTCTCGGCGTTGAAGAATTTTACGGTACCAGTCATTTTGGACATGATAATTTCCTTGAGTAGTGATTAGTGAAACGCCACCGGAGCGGCAATCCATGATTTTTCGTCAGAAATACGTATGGGGAGCACTAAAGAAGGAGAATTATCTGGCAAGAATTATCGGGGATAACTGCCTGCACAAATCACTGCTTTAAGATGACTGCCTAACATAATCAGGTCTGAACTACCGAACCATCGAAAACGATTAGAACACGCACACCCTGTCATGGCAATCTTTATCTTGGTATTCGTTTCAGTCAGTGATGGCTGGATAGGCGTTTTATCCGGGTGTGCATCAGCTGCCAGGCGCCTTCTGCTGCCCTTTTCAGGGGGATGACATGACGCTCTGCCAGCCCCCTTTTTTGCAGCAGCGTCATCTGCGAGCATTCATGCTGCCGTTACCGTCTGCCACGGTATTTGTTGCTGACGGAATCGGACCAGTTGAAGGTGTCGGGCAGCACTTGGGCGCTGGCTCGCTCCTTGGCTTTTTCCCGCGCCAGTGCGGAAGCCGCCTTGGCGGCCTGGGCGCGATCGGCGGCGATCTTCTGGCGTCCTGCCTCGCGGATTTTGTTGCGCTCCCCGTTGGTCAGGGTGTGATCGGCATTGGCCTGGGCTTTTTGCACCAGCAGGGCAATCTCGGCTTTCTCGGCCTCGGTCAGATCCTTCATTTCCAGCTTCTTCATGACGCGCTCCTGCGATCGTTGAATGTCCACCCTAACACACATCCATCGGGGACAGGCTGACCATCCGTCCCCGGATGCCAAAAGTGTCGCCCGGTCGTCATTTCCGGGGGGGAGCACGCGACGGGAACGCCTGGCTGACAGGCGCTGCCGGGAGGCTGGATCCCGGCGGAAGATTGGGAGTATGCTGAGGCCAGTGCGATCCCCGATCGTCACTGTTGGCGTACTGAAATCCACGATTCGGCTGACATGCTGGAACACCCGTTCCAACTGTCCAGGTAACCTTTTTGGAGTCTGATGATGAGCAACAAAGAACAGCATCACGGCAAAGATGCCAAGAAAAAACCGCAGATGTCACTGAAAGAGAAACGCGAAGCCAAACGTCAGAAAGCAGAGCTGAAAAACGGCAGCGCGATGAAGTAACGCTCCATCCACTGCGGCTCCCCGGAGCCGGTATCAAGCCAGTCCATCATGGGCTGGCTTTTTTGTCTCCGGCAGTAGAGGTGGTGCCATAGGCGGCAAAGATCCGCTCATAGCGCCCGTCCGCCTTCATCTTGGCGAGCTGTCTGTCGAACCATTGCCGGTGGCCCGCCTCGCGAAAGGCGAAGTGGTAGTGAGTCGGGGGGAAGAGGTTGTGCTGTCTGACCTTGTCCTTGGGATAGCGGTCGCCCTCCTGGTCATCCCCGAGCAACTGCGCCAGATAGTAGTAGAACACCCGCTGTTCCAGGATCACGGCATCGGTGCGCCCGAGCAGCAGCCGCTGTACCTGTCCCTCCTGCCTCGCCACCTCTTCATAACGGGGATTCTGGTCGACGATGTCGGAGAAGGTCGTTCCCAGAATCTGCCGTGCACGCTGGAAGGCACTGACTCGCAGGGTCTGCAAATCCTTCATGGTGTGGACTGCCGTCGGCGCCAGGGTAAAGACCCGGTTGTGGAAGGTGATCACCGGCTGTGAGAGGTAGGCGCTTTCCAGCATGCCGGGTTTGACGTTGATGATGGCGTCCAGCTTGCCTTCCTCCAGCATCCTGAAGGTGCGCTCCAGGGGAAGATAGACGACCTGCAGCTCATGGGGGCTGCCTGCGAAGGCCTCTCGCATGAGATCGAGTTCAATGCCCCTGTCTTCGTGGCTGATGACATAGGGAGGAATGGCAAAGCTGACTCCCACCCGCAGCGGCTCCGCGGCAAGGTGGCTGCCGAACATCAGCAGGGCGAGGCACAGCAGACGACTCAAGTAGTTCATGCAGGTTCCCGAAGGGAGAAATCGTCTCGATGATAGCCACAAGCCTGGACGAAGGGGACGTAAAGCGCGGGAAAGTGGCAGTAACATGGTCGTCGGAGGAGGTGAATGCGTCAGAAACAGGTAAAAAAAGGCCCTGATGAATCAGGGCCTGCCGCAGGGGATCAGAACGGAATATCGTCGTCGAAATCCATCGGCGGTTCGTTGTAGACCGGCGGGGCGGATTGCGGCTGCTGGGCCGGACGGCCGTAACCGCCTTGCGGTTGCATGTTCTGCTGCGGGGCAGCAGGACGTTGCATGTTCTGTTGCGGTGCAGCCTGTTGCGGCTGGCCCCAGTTGCCCTGGGATGACTGGCCGCCCATGCCCTGGCCACCCCCCTGCGGACGGCCACCCAGCATCTGCATCACACCGGTGAAGCTGTCGACCAGCACCTCGGTGGTGTAGCGCTCCTGGCCGCTCTGATCCTGCCATTTGCGGGTCTGGAGCTTGCCTTCCACATAGACCTGGGAGCCCTTCTTCAGGTACTCGCCGGCCACTTCGGCCAGCTTGCCCATGAAGACGACACGGTGCCATTCGGTGCGCTCTTTCTGCTCACCGGTCTGCTTGTCGCGCCAGGTATCGGAGGTGGCCAGGGTGATGTTAGTCACGGCACCGCCGCTCGGCATGTAGCGCACTTCCGGGTCTTGCCCCAGGTTACCGATCAGAATGACTTTGTTGATGCCTCGACTGGCCATAATCTCTCTTCCACCCTTATGTATACCGGCCAGGCCAGATGCCTGGGCCCATTCAATAATGCGTTTGTTTGCAACGAGATGCGCGCCCTGGCTGGGTGTCATCTCTCTATCAGCGTCCTGGCTGCGCCTGAGCTTGCCGGCAGAGGCGTCATGGTTCGGCCGCAGCGTTTGGCCGCCATAGTACCAGTTGGCGGGCATGAGCGCACATCTTCCCTGCCACTGTGACGTCAATGGATCGCCACAGCCTGAGTAACTTACCCGAGGTAAGGTGTCACCAGCAAGGGGAGGAGGCTGGGGCAGGCTGCGTGAAGAGGGCGGAGCTGTTATGGTGCGCACCGGCACTACTTGACCCCCCAAATGGGGGGGGCGTGCTAGCCAATTGTATTGGCTGGAAAATTGCTGGGCTTCAAAGGAGCCACCGATGCGTCTAATACTTTTTTAATGCTGCAGCCAGGAGGGGGATTGGTACTCTTCCTTGCCAAAAAGCCCCGACTCGAATGTGCAAGGAAGTTCTCTTGATGACGCCCGACTCCCTCCTGGTGCTGATCACCGAAAATAACGCACAAGCCTCCCGTTTCCAGCGTCACCTCAGTGAAGAGCTTGGTCTGCCCATCTTGCTGGTAGGGGAGCTGAATGACCTGCCAGACGTTGCAGAGGGCGCCCCCAAAACCTTGCTGCTGATCGATCTGGACTACCTCAAGTCGACCCAGCAGGAGCTGTGGAGCAATGCCATCTGCCAGCGCTTTGGCGAGGCCAGTGCCGTGTTGCTCAATGCCCCGACCAGCACCAACAAAGAGCTGCTGCTGATGTGGCCCCATACCAGCGGGCTCTTCTTTCGTCAGGACACGCTGGACAGGTTGGTCTTCGGCATCCGCAAGGTGTTGCAGGGGGAGTACTGGATCCCGCGCCACCTGCTGTGCGACCTGGTGGACTACTACCGCAAGGGTAGCGGGCAACCTCAGCGTCAGCAGACGCTGCTGACCGCCCGCGAGCAGGAGATCGTGCGTCACCTGATGACGGGGGCCTCCAACACCGAGATCGCCGACAGCCTGTTCGTGAGCGAACACACCGTCAAATCCCATCTCTACAACGTCTTCAAGAAGCTGAACGTCAAGAACCGGTTGCAGGCGGTGAGCTGGGCCAAGGAGTATCTCTGAGGAAGGGGCACGGAAGGAAAGACTGTCTATTCATCCAGTAGTCTCTATGCCATACTGGCCCGCTCTGGTTCCCGTATCGAGCGCGCAACAAGATGGAAAAAATCGTGATCCGGGGTGCCCGCACCCACAACCTCAAGAACATCAACCTGATCCTGCCACGTGACAAGCTGATCGTGGTCACCGGCTTGTCCGGTTCGGGCAAATCCTCCCTGGCGTTCGATACCCTCTATGCCGAGGGGCAGCGCCGCTATGTGGAGTCCCTCTCCGCCTATGCCCGCCAGTTCCTCTCCCTGATGGAGAAGCCGGACGTGGATCACATCGAGGGGCTGTCGCCTGCCATCTCCATCGAGCAGAAGTCCACCTCCCACAACCCGCGCTCGACCGTCGGCACCATCACCGAGATTTACGACTACCTGCGGCTGCTGTTCGCCCGGGTCGGGGAGCCACGCTGCCCGACCCACGCCATTCCGCTCGCGGCCCAGACCATCAGCCAGATGGTGGATCAGGTGCTGGCCCAGCCCGAAGGCGCCAAGCTGATGCTGCTGGCCCCCGTGGTGCGCAACCGCAAGGGGGAGCACACCAAGCTGCTGGAGAACCTGGCGGCCCAGGGTTACATCCGCGCCCGCATCGACGGCGAGGTGTGCGATCTGTCGGATCCTCCCGCCCTGGAGCTGCACAAAAAGCACACCATCGAGGTGGTGGTGGATCGCTTCAAGGTGCGCGATGACCTGGCCCTGCGCCTGGCCGAATCGTTCGAAACGGCGCTGACTCTCTCCGGCGGCATCGTGCTGGTGGTGCCGATGGACGGGGAGGATGGGGTTGCCCCCATGACCTTCTCCGCCAACTTCGCCTGCCCCGAGTGCGGTTACTCCATGTCGGAGCTGGAGCCCCGGATCTTCTCCTTCAACAACCCGGCGGGGGCCTGCCCCACCTGTGACGGTCTCGGGGTGCAGCAGTATTTCGATCCCGCCAAGCTCATCCATGATCCAGGCCAGAGCCTGGCCGGCGGCGCCATCCGTGGTTGGGACAAGCGCAGCTTCTACTACTTCCAGATGCTCAAATCCCTGGCCGATCACTACAAGTTCGACCTGGAGACCCCCTGGGAGGATCTGCCGCTCAAGACCCAGGAGGTGATCCTGCGCGGCTCCGGGCGCACCGAGATCGAGTTCCGCTACATGAATGACCGCGGCGACGTGGTGGTGCGCAAGCACCCGTTCGAGGGGATCCTGCACAACATGGAGCGCCGCTATCGGGAGACCGAATCCAACGCGGTGCGGGAAGAGCTGGCCAAATACATCGCCAACAAGTCCTGTACCAGTTGCGGTGGCAGCCGACTGCGGGAAGAAGCCCGCCACGTCTTCGTGGACAATCGCAACCTGCCCGCCATCGCTGAGCAGTCCATCGGCGATGCCCTGGCCTTCTTCGAAGGGTTGAACCTGTCCGGTCAGCGTGCCCAGATAGCGGACAAGATCCTCAAGGAGATCGTCGAGCGGCTCGGCTTCCTGGTGAACGTCGGCCTCAACTATCTGAGCCTGTCGCGCAGCGCCGAGACCCTCTCCGGTGGCGAGGCGCAGCGGATCCGGCTGGCCAGCCAGATCGGGGCTGGCCTGGTGGGGGTCATGTACGTGCTGGACGAGCCTTCCATCGGCCTGCACCAGCGGGACAACGAACGCCTGCTCAAGACCCTGACCCACCTGCGCGATCTCGGCAACACCGTGATCGTGGTGGAGCACGACGAGGACGCCATTCGCCTAGCCGACCACGTGCTCGACATCGGCCCGGGGGCTGGCGTGCACGGCGGGGCCATCGTTGCCCAGGGGACGCCGGAGGAGATCATCGCGAACCCCGAATCCCTGACCGGTGATTACCTCTCCGGCCGCAAGCAGATCGCCATCCCGGTCGAGCGCACCTCGCTCACTGGCAAGTGGCTGAAATTGAAAGGGGCGAGCGGCAACAATCTGCGCAACGTCAACCTGGATCTGCCCATCGGCGTGATGACCTGCGTCACCGGCGTCTCCGGTTCCGGCAAGTCGACCCTGATCAACGACACCCTGTTCCGCATCGCCCACCGCGAGCTGAACAAGGCCACCGAGTCCACCCCGGCTCCCTATCGCAGCGTCGAGGGGCTGGAGCATCTGGACAAGGTGGTGGATATCGACCAGAGCCCCATCGGCCGCACCCCGCGCTCCAACCCGGCCACCTACACCGGCCTGTTCACCCCGATCCGCGAGCTGCTCTCCGGCACCCAGGAGGCGCGTTCCCGTGGCTACCAGCCGGGCCGCTTCTCCTTCAACGTGAAGGGGGGACGCTGCGAGGCGTGCCAGGGGGACGGGGTCATCAAGGTGGAGATGCACTTCCTGCCGGACGTCTACGTGCCGTGCGACGTCTGCAAGGGCAAGCGCTACAACCGCGAGACCCTGGAGGTGAAGTACAAGGGCAAGAACATCCACGAAATCCTCGAGATGACGGTGGAAGATGCCCGTGCCTTCTTCGATCCGGTGCCGGCGGTGGCGCGCAAGCTGCAGACCCTGATGGACGTGGGCCTCTCCTACATCCGGCTCGGTCAGTCCGCCACCACGCTCTCTGGCGGCGAGGCGCAGCGGGTCAAGCTGGCGCGGGAGCTCTCCAAGCGGGACACCGGCCAGACCCTCTATATTCTGGATGAGCCGACCACCGGGTTGCACTTCCACGATATCCAGCAGTTGCTCAAGGTACTGCACCAACTGCGGGATCGGGGCAACACCATCGTCATCATCGAGCACAACCTGGACGTCATCAAAACCGCGGACTGGATCGTTGATCTGGGCCCGGAAGGGGGCGCTGGTGGTGGCCGTATTCTGGTGACGGGTACGCCTGAGGAGATGAGCCGTTGCAAGGAGTCCCACACGGCGCGCTTCCTCGCTCCTCTACTGGAGAAATAAGCGTCACTCGAGAAAAAGGGGCCAGGGCCCCTTTTTTGTTGGCCGGTGGCGAGGTGCGCCGATCTGGCGCCCGGCCAGGGATGAGAGGGAGAAAAGAGGGACTCGTCCGGCAGACTCAGTGTGTCAGCATCAGGAAGGCGAGGGCGAACAGGAAACCCAGCAGAATGAAGAGGAAGGAACCTATCCCCCAGATGGCGGCAAGAATGCCGAGAATTTTGTCTTTGCGTGTCTGTGGTTTCATAAAATTCAAATTACAGCGTGGTTACATCGCATTAATAAAATACGCCCCGGGGCATAATTAAACAACAATTGAAAGGTGATATGAAGGTGTTTAAGGTGTATTTAATTGGTATTTTACATTTCATGATGATGCAGTAATTTAAGGCATCATCATGTATTTGAATGACTTTTTATTTTCATCTGCGGTTTGATTGTCCAATCAAAGCTGCCGTGTACATCTATCTATTTCTTGATAACCATTGAGCTAAATCAATAACCGGCCATTCACATCCTTTTATAGTTTTCGGGCTTGCAACATAGAAAGAAAACAAAAAAGGAATAATGTGATGAAAAAGATCCTTCCTCTGTTAATCGCAGCCGCATTTGCTTCCCCCGTCGCCATGGCACATCAGGCCGGTGACATCCTGGTCCGTGGTGGCCTGGCGTTCGTCTCTCCCCAGACCAGCAGTGACAACGTGCTGGGGACGGGCGAGCTGGAGATCGACAGCAACATGCAGCTTGGCCTGACCCTCTCCTACATGTTGACGGACAACTGGGGTGTCGAGCTGCTGGCCGCGACCCCCTTCTCCCACTCGGTGTCGACTGCCGGCCTGGGTGAGGTCGCCAAGGTCAAACACCTCCCGCCGACCCTGATGGCGCAGTACTACTTCGGTGATGCCAACAGCAAGGTGCGCCCCTATGTGGGTGCCGGTATCAACTACACCACCTTCTTCGACGAGGAAGGGCGCGGTGCCCTGGCCGGGACGGATGTGAGCGTGGACTCCTCCTGGGGGATGGCGGGTCAGGTGGGCCTGGACATGGCGATCAATGACCGCTGGTTCGTCAACGCCTCTGCCTGGCTCATCGACATCGATACCGATGTGCATACCGCCGTGGGCACCATCAACACCTCCATCGATCCGGTGGCCTTCATGTTCGGCGTCGGTTACCGCTTCTGATGACAAACGTGGCCGGTGCACGGCCATGACAACAAGCATGTCTCTTTGGCCCGGCTCTGTTCGGGCCCTTTTCTGCCTGCCATGTCACGCCAACTGTGATCTGGCCCGCCATCGCGTCACGAACCGCTATTCCATTGCATCCCGCTGCCGATAACCTCGGCATTCACCCCTTTCCCCAACGAGTGAGGATGCCTCCATGGGTTTATCTATTGTGCAGCGGATCATCGCCGGCTTCGTGCTGATGCTGTTGTTGCTGGTTCTGCTCGGCTTCATCAGTATCTTGAAGATCCGGGGGATCAACGAGGGGCTCTCCCAGGTTTCTGATCGTGCCACCCCCCTGGTGATCGCGGTCGCCGGGCTCAAGGGCGCACTGCAGGACAGCAACCGCTGGGTGCTCACCTACAGAACCAGCGAGGAGGCGGCCCAGTTGCCGCAACTGGCCAGCCAGTTCAAGGCGCAGCAGGAGCGTTTCCTGGCCCAGAGCAAGGAGATGGCCCGGTTTGACGGGGTGGCCGAGGCGAGCGAGCGGTTCCGCCAGGTCGACGGGGCGACCCGCGAGTTCTACGGGTTGGCGGATCAGGTGCTGACCCAGCACGGCCAGTGGGTGGCCGCACTCGATCGGCGCCATGAACTGGAGCTGGCGTTCATCCGGCTGGAAGATACCTACCAGTGGGCCGCCGACCTGTTGTTGCAGCAGACCGCGAGCAAACGCTCCATGCGCAACAAGGCCGAACTCATCACCTCCGGCATTGCCCGGGATCTGAAAAACATCCGCCGGGCCGATGCCAAGACCGATCTCAATGAATTGGAGAAGGTGCTCGGCAAGGATATCGAGATGGCACGCAAACGGCTCGAACGGGTGCAGGTGCCCGATGACGTGAGGCTGCGTTTCATCGTCAACCTCGATCGGATGCAGGAGCTGGCCCTCGGCCCGAAAGGGTTGCTGGCGACCATGCGCAATGGCCAGCAACTGGCGGCCTCGCTGCAGTCCCTGAACCAGCAACTCGACACCAGTCTGGTCAACAGCCTGGCGCTGCTGGACGAGATGGCCAAATCGGCGGGCAGGATTGCCAGCGCGAGCCGGGTCGGGGCGGATGACGCCGTCAGCAGCGCCAGCGCCTGGATCCTGATCGTGTCTGCCATCTCCGCGGCCGCCGCGCTCCTCATCGGTTACACCACGGCCCGCAGCATCCAGCGTCCGCTGCAACTCATCGATCGGGAGCTGGATCGCATGGCCACGGGTGACATGACCCGGCGCATCGACTACCAGAGCCGCTGCGAGTTCGGCAGCCTGACCCGCTCCATCAATACCCTGGCAGACAAGACTGGCGAGCTGCTCGCCCAGATCAATGCCGGCTCGCGCCATCTGGTGGACGAGGCGAGCCGCGCCGCCGAGATAAGCGAGCGGGCCATGTCACGGGTGCAGGATCAGAAGAGCCAGACCGATCAGGTGGCTGCCGCCATCACCGAGCTGGAGGTGAGTGCGACCGAGGTGGCGCGTTCCACCGACGGCACCAAGCGCGAGGTGGACCTGGCGGATGAAGAGGCCCGCGCCGGACGCAAACAGGTGGCGACTACGCGCCAGATCACCGAACAACTGGCGGGTGCCATGGAAGAGGCGGTCGGCATCACCCACAAGCTGGGGGAATTCAGCGACAACATCGGCAGCATCCTCGACGTGATCCGCAGCATCGCCGAGCAGACCAACCTGCTGGCGCTGAACGCGGCCATCGAGGCGGCCCGGGCGGGGGACGCCGGTCGCGGCTTCGCGGTGGTGGCGGACGAGGTGCGGGCACTGGCGAACCGGACCCAGACCTCGACCGAGGAGATCCAGGCCATGATCGAGAACCTGCAAAGTTCCAGCAAGCACGTGGTGGCCGTGATGGCACGCAGCCAGGAGCAGACCCAGGATTGCGTGGCCCAGACCCGGGTGATGGACGAAGCACTGCAATCCATTGCCGAGCGGATGAGCGCCATCAAGGCGATGGCGGATCAGGTGGCTCATGCCGCCCAGGAACAGATCTCCGTGAGTCAGGGGGTTGCCCGTCATGTCGCCGGCATTGCGGATGTGGCTTACGAGACCGAGCGGGAGGCGCGGGAATCGGCCAGCAGCAGTGAGGTGCTGGCGGATCTGGTCGCCAAGCAGCAGCAATTGATCGCCCATTTCAAGGTGTAGGAGGACTTATGGCTAACAAATGGATCGGGGCCCTGAGTCTCCTGTTGTGTGGCCAGCTGATGGCCAGCGAGCTGGTGATAGAGAGCTGGCGCATAGATGACAAGGCCTTGTGGGAACAGAAGATCATTCCTGCATTCGAGGCCGCCCACCCGGGTATTCAGGTGAAATTCAACGGGGTGCAGAACGTCGAGTACATGCCGACCCTCTGGGCCAGCCTCAAGGCGGGCAAGGCGGGGGATCTCATCACCTGCCGCCCGTTTGACGATTCCCTGGCCCTGTTCAAGGCGGGCCATCTGGTGGAGCTGAGCGAGATGGCGGGGATGGAGAACTTCCCGAGCTTTGCCCAATCCCCCTGGCAGACCGACAGTGGCGCCCAGACTTTCTGCGTACCCATGGCATCGGTGATTCACGGCTTCTTCTACAACAAGAAGATATTCAGTGAGCTGGGGCTGACGGTACCCCAGACCCGCGAGGCATTCTTCGCGGCCCTGGACAAGGTGAAGGCGGATGGTCGCTATGTTCCCCTCGCCGTGAGCGGCTCGGAGAGCTGGGTTGCCTCCGAGCTCGGTTTCCAGAACATAGGCCCCAACTACTGGAAGGGGGAGGATGGTCGATTGGCGCTGATCGGGGGCCAGGAGCGCTTCAACAACCCGCAATACGTCAAGGTGTTCGAGGAGCTGGCGCGCTGGCGTGACTACCTGGGGGAGGGGGGCGAGAGCCGCGACTACGCCACCACCAACGAGCTGTTCACCTCGGGCAAGGCTGCCTTCTATGCGGCGGGATCCTGGGAGATTGCCCCCTTCACCGGCAAGGTGGACTTCGGTGTCATGCGCCCGCCCGTGGCAAAGCAGGGGGATGGCTGTTTCTTCACCGATCACACCGATATCGGTATGGGGATGAATCCGGCCAGCAAGAACAAGGAGGCCGCCATGACCTTCCTGCAGTGGCTGACCACTCCCCAGTTTGCCGAGCTCTATACCAACTCGCTGCCCGGCTTCTTCTCGCTCTCCAACCACTTCTTTGAAGCCACCAATCCGGCGGCCAGAGAGATGATGGAGTGGCGGGATCAGTGCGATTCCACCATCCGGGTTGCCACCCAGATCCTCTCCCGCGGCACTCCCAAGCTCGGGGATGAACTGGCCGAGGTGAGCCAGCAGGTATTGCTGGGAACCGTGGCACCCAAGGCGGCGGCCGATCGCCTGGAACAGGGGTTGAAAGGGTGGTATGCCCCCCATCAGGGCAACCAGGGCAAGGGACAGGAGTGTCAGTGTGAGGCGAGCGTGCCTGCCGT
Source organism: Aeromonas sp. QDB17 (assembly GCF_027705305.1). Taxonomy (NCBI): domain Bacteria; kingdom Pseudomonadati; phylum Pseudomonadota; class Gammaproteobacteria; order Aeromonadales; family Aeromonadaceae; genus Aeromonas; species Aeromonas sp. QDB17. The sequence goes on along the minus strand of NZ_JAPDBP010000022.1, from coordinate 6,802 downwards.
CCCTGTGTCGGGTGCCATCGGGACCGAGCCTGCTGCACCTGTGGTGCCGGATGGACAAGCGCCCTCCGGAGCAAGCGCGACCCAGCCTCCGTCAGCACCGGTGTCCGGAGCCGTCGCTCCAGCGCCTCCTGCCGAAGTGGAGGAGGCGCTCGCCAGCGAACTGGAGGGGGCACAGCCCTGATGGTTCACCATGAAGAACGGGAGGCCTTGGCCTCCCGTTTTGCATCTGCGTGATGACTTGTCATTCCCGTGGCAAGCGGCACAGGCTGCCGATACGGGCCACCGGCACGAAACCCAGAGTGCGATAGACCCGCTGGGCGTGATAGTGCTCGTCTGCCACTATGATGAGCGAACTGGCCCGTGCCAGTCCCTGGCGTGCGACCTGGCTCAGCAACAGACGACAGAGCCCCCGGTTTCGCCACTCTGCGTGCGTGCGCACCAGTTGAAAGCGTCCCAGGGTGCCGGTGAAGAAGAGTCCGCAGCTGGCAACCAGTTGATTCTGGTGCCATAACCCCCACCACTGTCCGAGCCCGTCATCGATCATGGCCTGATAGAGCTGGCGGCGTGACAAGAGATAGGGAAGATAGCGCTCCTCCGAATGGGCGGGATCCCGCTCTGCCAGCTCGAAGGCGAGCCACTGATCCCAGTCTGCCGCGGTGAACGGGCGAGCCGGGGCCAGGTCGCTGCCGGTGGGGGCTTGCCACTCCATTGCACCCAGCGCCAGTACCACGCACTCCATGTATTGGTATCCCGCCGCCACGAACCCGGCGACCCGGCTGTTCTGGCCTGCGGCGAGAGGCCACTGGAAGGTGCGGTGGCGGATACGGGGGTCCCAGCCAATCAGCCTGTCGAAACTGGCCTCGAGCCAGCCCTTGTCACGATCGCTTGGGGGGGTGGGCAGCAGCAGGTAGTTGCCGAAGTAGTAGTCTGGAGAGCTCGGGGTGCGCACGGTCCAGAACGCATCATGATCCGTCACCTCGCCCTGATAGCGATCGAACAGCAGATCGGTGGCAAAACCGGGGTGATCTTCCATGATGGGGCTCCTGCAAACGCTTGAATTGCTTATCGGCAGGCGGGGAAAGAAGTTAAAAAAAGGCCGGGAAACCCGGCCAAACAATCACACGCAGATTCAGAACGTCCAGGACGATCCGCCCGCATCATAGCGTGCCTGACAGCATTTTGGGATGGGGTCGCTCATTACTTAGGTTGAATTGCAAAATAAAAAAATCGGCAATCCCCCTTGTCGCTGACAAATCGGTATTGACTTTGATCCGTTTTCTCATAAAGATAGAAAGACGTTTAGACGTCCAAACATCCGTTTTGGCGTGAAGGAATGGGTTGCAGGACAGGGAGAGAGCAGATGGGATTTCACAGCGCGCGTCAGGTTGAGGCACTCAACCAGAGTTTGGCGGATCTGGGTGGCGACATATCGGTCAGTTTCGAGTTTTTCCCGCCCAACAGCGAAGGGATGGAGAACACCCTCTGGCAGTCCATCGAGCGCCTGCAGGTGCTGGAGCCCAAATTCGTCTCTGTGACCTATGGCGCCAACTCGGGCACCCGGGACCGCACTCACAAGGTGATCAAGGACATCAAGGAGCGTACCGGCCTCATCGCCGCCCCACACCTGACCTGTATCGACGCCAGCCGTGACGAGCTGCGAACCATTGCCCGTGACTACTGGAACAGCGGTATTCGCCATATCGTGGCCCTGCGCGGCGACTTGCCTCCCGGTCTCGACAAGCCTGACATGTATGCCACCGACCTGGTCGCCCTGCTCAAATCCGAAGCCGATTTCGATATCTCGGTCGCCGCCTATCCGGAAGGCCACCCCGAGGCTCGCAGTGCGCAATCCGACTTGCTGAACCTCAAGCGCAAGATAGATGCCGGTGCCAACCGGGCCATTACCCAGTTCTTCTTCGATGTGGAGACCTATCTGCGTTTTCGGGATCGCTGCGCCGCCATCGGTATCGATGCGGAGATCGTGCCGGGGATACTGCCGGTCTCCAACTACCAGACCCTGGCCAAGTTTGCCGGTTTCACCAACGTGAAGATCCCGCGCTGGATGCACCAGCGTTTCGAAGGGCTGGAAAACGATCAGATGACGCGCAACATGGTGGGAGCCAGCATTGCCATCGACCAAGTGCGTGTGCTGAGTCAGGAAGGGGTGAAGGATTTCCACTTCTATACCCTGAACCGCTCAGAGCTGACCTACGCCATCTGTCACACACTGGGTGTGAGGCCGAAAGGTCAGGCCTGATCCGCGGCTCTGATACAGAAAAGCCAATGAGTCTTCTCATTGGCTTTTTGTTTTGGGCGACAGTCAGGGCCGGGTTGGCTGGATCTCCCTGGGCTCGAGATCGATGACTGCATTGCCGGCAGCACCGGGATACTGGTGATAGCTCTGATCCTGCTCCAGGGTATAGAAGGTGTCGAGGTAGTCGTCGTTGTTGGTCATCCAGGAGTCCGGGAGTGCCTTGACAATACGACCGCCAAGGTCGAGGAAGGGCAGGGCCTCGGGTACGCCACCCGCAGTGAAGCCGAGTTTGAGTGCGTCAATCAGGAGGGCGCTCAGCTCCTTGTAATTGACGTTGTCATCCTGCTCCATCATGACCACGTCGACGGCTCCCCAGCGGTAGCGATCCCAATAGACCAGGATCTGGTTGGGGGTGTAGTCGGTGTTGTCGTAGTCGAGATAGGGCATGTCGACGATATCCACCACGGGCTCGTCCCTGCCAGGATTGACCCCGGCCACGACGGCATAGACCTCGGCGGCGCCCAGCAGCCAGGGCTCCTGATCATCGTTGAGCCTGATCTTCTTGAGAATGCTGGTCTTGAGGGGTGTGGTGTTGCTGGTGGCACGGGGCGTCACCTGCATGTCGGCGGCAGCCAGCGCCTTTCGCATCACCTTCAGGCCGGCATTCTTGGCTTTGACCGGATCGGCCTCCACCACCAGTACCGGCCGCGCCGGCGGCTGGTTCACATCGAGATAGATCGGGCTGCCGGCGCTGTCGAACGCCTCGATGGCGCTCCAGCTCTTTTCGTCACCACTTGGTATGTAGGCAACCAGTGGCTCAACCCCTTGTTGCAGTGCATCCGCCTGATCCGGATTGGCCAGCCGCAGTTGCATCAGTTCCCTGACCTCGCCATCCAGCCCTTGCCGACTGATGGCCGCCTGGTTGGCATCCCGAGCCTGGCGCTTCAGGCGCGGGCTGGCCTTTTGCAGCAGGTTGGGCAGTGGACTCTGGTATTCCTGATTGTTCAGGAGCGGCAGCAGGTTCTTCTGCTGCAGCGCGAGCTGGCGTGCCAGCTCCCGATCGGTGTCGGCAGCCTGGGTCGTGGTGGCGCCCAGCAGTGCCAGTAACAAAATGACAGCCTGATTCCTCATCTTCGTTCTCCAGTATTGAGTCTGACAACGGCGCTTGTCGGGAAGGATCTGCGCCGTTTTGTCACTAGAAAGGAATAAGGTTCATATGTGAACGCTCTTCTCAGGATTATGTGCTGCGTCTCACTGGAGTCTCCCCAGATGGTCAGGTCAGGCGCGGAGCCGATTGACTTGATGCAATGTCACTCCGATCAGCAATCCCCAGCAGGCAGACCCGACCCCGAGCAGGGTGATCCCCGAGGCAGTCACAAGGAAAGTCAGTAGCGCGGCTTCCCGCTCCTCGTCCTGCTGCAAGGCGCTGTGCAAGCTGCTGCCTATGGTACCGAGCAGCGCCAGCCCGGCCACGCAGGTGACCAGCACCGCAGGGAATGCGCTGAACAGGGCAACCACGGTGGCACCGAAACAGCCTGTGAGCAGGTAGAAACATCCAGCCCACACGGCAGCAGGCCAGCGTCGAGTGACATCGTGATCCACTTCCTTGCCCATGCAGATGGCGGCAGTGATGGCGGCCAGGTTGAAGGCATAGCCGCCAAACGGTGCCAGCAGCACGCCGATGAATCCGGTCCAGCCAATCAGGGAAGAAGTGGCCGGTTGATAGCCGTGGGCGCGCAGGATGGCAATGCCCGGCATGTTTTGCGAGGTCATGGTAACGAGAAAGAGCGGGAGTGCGATGCCGAGCAGGGCGTCGATGGAAAAGGCTGGCGAGATCCAGACCGGGGTGGAAAGTTGCCAGTGAACCTCGTTGAGTTGCAGCTCGCCCCTCAGGGTGCAGAGCAGCATGCCGGCAGCCAGGACCAGCACCATGGTGTAGCGGGGCCAGAGGTGGCGACCCAGCAAGAAAGCCAGTAGCAAGGTGCCAAGCAGCAGAGGATCTTGCGGTGCCACCTTGAAGAGATCCAGCCCGAACCTGAGCAAGACTCCGGCCAGCATGGCGGCCGCCAGGGGGGCGGGAATGTGACGCATCAGCCTGTCGAACCAGCCGCTGATACCGCAGAGGGTGATCAGCAGTGAAGAGATGATGAAGGCGCCGATGGCTTCAGCCAGACTGAAGTTCCCCAGGCTGGTGATGAGCAGGGCGGCACCCGGGGTAGACCAGGCCGTCAAGACAGGCACCCGGTAATAGAGGGAGAGGCCGATGCAGCTGACCCCCATGCCGATACCCAGTGTCCATAGCCAGGAAGAGACCTGGGCTGTATCGGCACCGGCGGCCGTGGCGGCCTGGATGATCAAGACGACAGAACTCGTGTAACCCACCAATACGGCGATGAGTCCCGCGACCATGTGGGGGAGGGCTAGGGGCATGGGAAACTTCCTTGTGGATGCTGGTAGCTTGTGCGCTATTGCGTACAATGTGGTTTCGACTATAACGCTGTGCGTTATGGCGCACAATATGGCTCGAAGAAATCGGAGAACAGATGCAGGAGATGAGTCGCTATCTGGCCCAGCGATTGAAAGGGCTGCGCACTGAAAGAGGATGGAGCCTGGATATGGCCGCCCGTGAAACGGGGGTGAGCAAGGCCATGCTGGGACAGATCGAGCGAGGTGAATCCAGTCCGACGGTGGCAACATTGTGGAAGATTGCCACCGGTTTTCGGGTCTCTTTCTCCAGTTTCATTGAGCCGACACCAGCGGCACAGGGAGAGACGGTATACCGTATTGCCGATGATATTCGACAGCAGCCGGCGGGAGAGGGGATGCAGGTTGCCCCGCTTTTCCCCTATGAGGCCCGCTTTGGTTTCGAGTTGTTCGAACTGACCCTGCTACCTGGCTACCAGCGGGAATCAGAACCCCATGAACCCGGAGTGACCGAACATGTCATCGTCATCAGCGGTGTGATGGAGGTACTGGTTGACGGAGCGTGGCGTTCCCTCGATCAGGGGGAGGCCGTCCGGTTTGCAGCGGACCGTACCCATGGCTATCGCAATCTTGGGGTCGCTCCCGCCATCTTCCACAATCTGATCCACTATCCGGCCATGGCCACGCGATGATTAGCCGGGGCGGCCATCCGCCCTGGGACTGGTCAGTATGGGGGTATAAACCCAGATGAACAGACCGTAGGCGGCAACCCAGCTCCATCCGCTGAGGTTCCATCCAGTGAGGGTGAGGTCTGGCCAAAAGAGGGGGAGCAAGACCCGCAACAGCGCGGACAGGATCACCAGTGCAAATGCTGCCGTGATCCTGCGTCCTATCTGCAGGGCTCTGCCACTGTGTCCGAGGGATACACGGGCTATCATCGCGAGGATCATGGCCCCCATGCTGCCCGCGCTGAACAGATGGCTGGCCAGTGACAAGGCAATCGGCCAGCCAGCCGTGCGTGTCGCCAGGGCGGTCAGCCCCAGTGGGATAAAGAGGTAGGCCAGGTGAAGCGACCACAGCAGGGGGTGGGCCACCGTGGTTCCGGGTCGCCAGCGCAGCTGCCTGTAGAGGTGAGCCCCTGCCGCCACTATATATAGAGGGAACATCTGGATGCCGGTGACCCACTGTGTCGGGAGCACCAACCAGAGCAGCAGGATGAGCCACAGAGACGCGAGGGCAATGCGCTCCAGCCACGGCAGTGGGAGTGCTTTTTCCGCCCCAGTGGCTCTGGCGGTAAAGAAGGGAATGACACGTCCTCCCATGACGGCAATCAGGGTCGTGAAGAGGAGCACGGTTGCAAGCAGGATATGTTCCACCAATGGCCATTCGGCATGCCACCGCCAGCAAGCGGTATTGAGCAGGGTCAACACGAGAAGCAGGGGAACAAAAAAGAGATTGCGCCACTGGCGCGTTACTATGATGGGTCTGGCGAGAAACCACGTACAGAGGGGCAACCAGGCCAGGTCCATGACCATCAGAGTGACATTGCTTTCTCCAAACCAGGGGAGCAGGCCTCTCGGGGTGGCCCACAATCCCACGACCAGTGCCAGCGGCCAACCGCGTACACCAGGGTGAGCGGTCCAGTTCTGGACGGCGGTAAGCAGAAAACCCGCCACTATGGCGGCACCAAAGCCGAACAGCATTTCATGTGCATGCCACCAGATGGGGTTGGCAATCCCGGGCAGAGCGAACCAACCGTTGAGCTGCCCCAGCCAGCCCAGCATCGCCAAAGCCGAGAACAAGGCGCCGAACAGGAAGAAAGGCCGAAACCCGAGGCGGAACAGAGGAACGATTCTCTCCTCTTTGCGGCTATCCAGGATCTGGTGCATGAATGAAACCTTAATTGGACATTTGAAAAGTCAATTATAAAGTGGCTTTTCAAATGTTCAATTTAAATCCAATGACAGCCCGAAATGGTGGTGATGCGAACGAAATAAAACCGCTTTGCTGTATATCTGAGCGAACGGTTCTTTTCGGTGAAAAAGCCCTTGTCATCACGGCGCGGCTCCCTATAATGCGCCCCTACCAGCACGGCGGACTACGCCAACCTGATAAGTTCGCTTC